>CAZDAO010000472.1:0-3581 GCA_964503015.1 uncultured Nocardioides sp.
CTACTGTCGAACCCGACAGATCCAGACGGTGTTGCGCTAGCAGGTTGAATTCGCCCCCTCCCGGAGGACCATCTGCCACTGGACTACCCGGCGGGGGCGCGGGCGTCGGTTGGCCTTGCCACCAGCGATCACGGAGAATGGCCGCGCCCGTGCCCGCCGGTCGAAAGGTCCCCATGGACACCGAGAACCGTCCCGTCCTGACGGGGCTGCTCGCCCTCGTCGGCGTCGCCGTGGCCATCGGGCTGCTGGGAGGTCTCGCCGTCCTCGTGGGAGTCAAGGCCACCGGCATCGGCGGGGACACCGGGTCGTCGAGCGACAGCACCGCGTCGGCGACCTTCAGCCTGCCGCGGCCGACCGACACCGAGAGCGCCATCCCCGAGCCGGAGGAGACGTCGGAGCCGAGTGCGGGGGAGTCGACCTCCGAGGCGCCGGCCGAGGCCATCTCGTTGTCCGCCACGCAGCAGTCGGTGAGCCCGATGCAGCAGATCGACCTGACCGGCACCTACCAGTCCGGCGAGGGCGCGATCCTGCAGGTGCAGCGCATGGAGGGCGGCAAGTGGTCCGACTTCCCGGTGACCATGTCGGTGAGCGGCGGGACGTTCGCGACCTACGTCCAGACCAGCCGCCCGGGGCCCAACAAGTTCCGCGTGATCGACACCGACACGCAGGCGACCTCCAACGAGGTCACCGTCACGGTCGGCTGACCTCCGGAGCCGCCGCCGTGTCTCGGGCGCGGTCCACCCGGCCCGTCCAGTGGCCGACCCAGCCCGCGCCGGCGAGGCCGAGCGCGCCGACCACCAGGCAGGCGGTCGCGAGCGGCGCGACCGCGGCGACGGCGCTGACCAGCAGCGGGCCGCCGGTGTTGCCGATGTCTCCGCACAGCCGCCACGCCCCCAGGAACTGCGACCGCCCGTCGACCGGTGCGGCGTCCGCGCCGAGCGTCATCACGATCCCCGCGCCCAGCCCGTTGCCGGCGGCGATGAGCGCCATCACCAGCGTCACCGAGAGCGCCGAGGAGGTGAGCGGCAGGAGCAGGCAGGCCACCGCCATGGACAGCACCACGGGTACGGCGACCACCCTCCGCCCGCGCGTGTCCATCAGCCACCCGCCCGGCCACATGAACGCCACGTCGAGCGCGGCGGCCGCGGCGAAGATCAGCGACGTGGTCGAGGCGGACAGGCCGACGTGGTCGGCCCACAGCGGCAGCAGGCTGGTGCGCAGCGACCGGCTCATGCCCAGCACGACGACGGCCGTGCCCAGCGTGCCGAGCACGCGCCGGTGCGCGGAGATCACCGTCCACACCGGGAGGTGCCCGGTCGAGCGCGCGGCCGCCCGCTTCTCCTCGCCGAGGTCGGGCATCGTGCCGGCGAGCAACGCCGCGCACACCGACATCGCGGCGCCCAGCCAGAAGACGCTCGCCACGCCGCTGACCTCGATGAGGCCGGCGCCGAGGAGCGGGCCGACCAGCACGCCGACCCGGTAGGACCCGCCGAGGAACGACATCGCCCGGGCCCGGTGGGTCTCCGGGACCACGTCGATCATGAAGCCCTGCCGCGCGATCAGGAACAGCGTCCAGCACACCCCGCTCAGCAGGACGCCGGCCGCGAGGCCGAGCACCGAGTCGGTGAGGCCGGCCAGCGCCATCGCGCCCGCATCGACGAACCCGGCCGCGACCAGCGACCGGCGCTCGCCGATCCGCGCCACCAGCGCGCCGGCGGGGAGGCTGAAGACGAGCATGCCGACCCCGGTCAGCGCGACGATCGCGGCCGCCGTGCTGACGTCGGCCCCGAGGTCGCGCGCCCGCAGTGCGATCACCGGCAGGATCGCGCCGTGCCCGATCGCGGAGACGATCGAGGGGCCGTACGCCACGAGCCAGATGTCGCGGAACCTGAAGTCCTGCGCCCCCGAGCTCATCTCGTCATCCTCTCAGCCGACGGCCGCGCCCTCTCCCGCCCCGAACCGACGGACGGACCGAACGGGCGGTCGGCGTCGCCTCGCACGGGGGAGGGCGGGGTGCCTGTCGCGTTCGGTCCGTCCGCCCGCCGGCGGCGGGGGATCAGGGGATCCAGTCGAAGGTGTCCGGGTTGGGGCCGGTGCGGCCGTCCTCGCCACGGTCGAGGCCGGAGATGGCGTCGACCTGCTCGGGAGTGAGCTCGAAGTCGAAGATCTTGAAGTTCTCCCGCATCCGCTCGGCGCTCATCGACTTCGGGAAGACGATGTCGCCGCGCTGGACGTGCCAGCGGAGCGTCACCTGCGCGGGCGTACGACCTACGGCGGCGGCGATCTCGCCGATGGTGGGGTCGTCGACCACGGCGCCCTTCGCGATCGGGGACCACGCCTCGGTCAGCACGCCGTGCTTCAGGTCGGCCGCGCGGACCGCCTCGTTGGTGAAGAACGGGTGGATCTCGACCTGGTTGACCACCGGCACGACGCCGGTCTCGTCGATGATGCGCTCGAGGTGGGCCGGCTGGAAGTTCGAGACGCCGATGCTGCGGGTCTTCCCTGCCTCCTGCGCCTCGATCAGCGCGCGCCAGGTCTGCACGAAGTCGCCGTCGTACTGGGTGGGCAGCGGCCAGTGGATGAGGAAGAGGTCGACCTGCTCGAGGCCGAGCCGCTCCAGCGAGGCGTCGATCTCGCGGCGCGCGTCGTCGGGGCGGTGGAAGGAGTTGTTGAGCTTGGTGGTGACGTAGAGGTCGTCACGCGCGATGCCGGAGTCCCGGATCGCCTCGCCGACGCCCGCCTCGTTGCCGTACATCTGCGCGGTGTCGATGTGGCGGTAGCCGACCTCGAGGGCCTGGCGGACCGTGGCGGCGGTCTCCGGCGGCGGCACCTGGAAGACGCCGAAGCCGAGCTGGGGGATGGACGTGCCGTCGTGGAGCTGGAGGGTCGGAACAGTCATACAGGTCTCTACCCCGCGGGTCCGCGAGGTTATTCCGCTGGACTCCGCGTCCTAGGCTCGGGGGCGTGACCCAGGACACGGACCGCACGCTCGCACCCCTCCACCTCCCCGGCGACGGCGACTGGCTGACGTGGGTGGCGGATCGCTGCGAGGGCGGGCTCGCCGAGGCACGGCGGCTCGTCGAGGAGGTGAAGGCCGGTTCGGGCGATGCACGCGAGGTGCTCGACGCGTGGAACCGCGCGGAGACCGCCCTCACCAACGCCGGCGCGGTGTCGATGTGGGCCGAGGTCCACCCCGATGCCGCGGTGCGCGACCGGGCCGACGAGCTGAGCCAGGAGGTCCAGAGGTACGTCACCGAGCTCGGCCTCGACCGCGACTTGTACGCCGTCTTCGCGGGGCTCTTGGCCGACGATCTCGACGACGACGCGCGCCGCGTGCTCGAGCACACCCTGCGCGACTTCCGCCGGGCCGGCGTGGACCGCGACGACGCGACGCGCGAGCGGCTGCGCGAGCTCAGCGAGCGCGGGGTGCGGCTGTCGCAGGACTTCGGCCGTAACATCCGCGACGACGTCCGCTCGGTCCGCGTCGCGCCCGAGCGTCTCGACGGCCTCCCCGAGGACTACCGCGCGGCCCACCCGGCCGACGACGACGGGCTGGTCACCCTCACCACCGACTACCCCGA
>CAZDAO010000473.1:0-3575 GCA_964503015.1 uncultured Nocardioides sp.
GCCGGGGCCTTCTTCGCCGGGGCCTTCTTCGCCGGGGCCTTCTTCGCCGGGGCCTGCGTCGTCGCGGGTGCCGGGGCCTGCGTCGCCGGGGCCTGCGTCATCGCGGGTGCAGGGGCGGCCTCGTCCTCGGTGGAGCGGGCGGGCGGCACGGTGACGGAGGTCGAGGGGTAGGTCGACGAGGGGTGCTGCGGGGGCGGACCGCCGGCGCGCTCGACTGCCCAGCCGACCACGCGCGCGGTGGTGCGCACGCCGACCCGCGCGGCACCGAGGGTCAGGCCGACCGTCCGGCCGGCGACGGAACCGGCGGTCCGGGCGGGGTGGGCGACGACTCGGGCGGCCTTGCTGACGGCGTTCACGGTGGAGCTCCTCTCGACGGGGTCCCGAACAGTACCCACCAACCCGAGGTTCCAGATCGTGGCCTGCACCACGATCGGCACCGCCCCTCCCAGGGGTGGGAAGGGCCGAGGCCGACGCGTGTGACGCCACGCCGTGGGTACGGAGCCTCCGCGCGCGCCGAGCGGATCGGCGCGGAGAGGAGCAGCACCGTGACCGAGGACACCGACCTCCGCTCGACGAGGACCCGCCAGGGCTCGCCGGTCCAGGCGACGGCCGCGCTGGTGGGCACCGCCTTCCTGCTCGTCGGCGTCCTGGGGTTCATCCCGGGGATCACCACGCCGTACGACGGACTCGAGGGCGCCGGGCACGAGTCGCACGCCGAGCTCCTCGGCCTGTTCCAGGTGTCGGTCCTCCACAACGTGGTCCACCTGCTCTTCGGCGTGGCCGGGATGGTCCTGGCGCGCACCCCGGGCAGCGCGCGCGCCTACCTGCTCGGCGGCGGTGCCGTCTACCTGGTGCTGTGGCTCTACGGCCTGGTGGTCGACGACCGGTCGCAGGCCAACTTCGTCCCGCTCAACACCGCCGACGACTGGCTGCACTTCGTCCTGGGCGTCGGCATGATCGCCCTCGCCCTCGCCCTCGGCGTCGTGCTCGGCAGGCGCAGCCTCGCCGCACGAGCGCACTGACCTCGCACTGACCTCGCACACGGTCGTGCAGACGTCGCCGCCCCCGACGCATGGTCGGGCGCGTCGCGGGCTACAGGGAGAGATGCCTGCTCTCCTGCACGACCCCGGTCCGACCCGTCGACGTGGCTACGCCGACCTCTCGGCGGAGGAGGTCGAGGAGATCGGGCGCAGGCTCGACGCCGTACGCCAGGAGGTGCTCGCGACGCGCGGGGCACGCGACGCGTCGTACATCCGGCGCCTGATCGCGGTGCAGCGATGCCTCGAGGTCGGCGGCCGGGTGGTGCTCCTGGGCAGCCGGAGCCGGGTGGCCTGGTGGCTGGGCACCGCCTCGCTCACGCTGTCGAAGGTCCTGGACAACATGGAGATCGGCCACAACGTGCTGCACGGCCAGTGGGACTGGATGCGGGACCCGCGGATCCACTCCTCGACCTGGGACTGGGACCACGCCTCCGCTCCCGGCCAGTGGCAGCGGGCCCACAACGACCGCCACCACGTCAACACCAACGTGGTCGGCAAGGACAACGACCTGGGCTACGGCATCCTCCGCGTCGACGAGGCGCAGGAATGGCGGCCGCGCCACCTCGCCCAGCCGCTGTGGAACCTCGTCAACGCGCTCATCTTCGAGTACGGCATCGCGATGTACGACCTCGACCTCGGCGCGACGCTCCGCAGCGGCTCGGGGTTCTCTCCGGAGCTCAAGGCCGAGCTCCGCACCACCGGACGCCGCGCCGGGCGCAACGCGCTCCGCGACTACGTGCTGCACCCGCTGCTGTCCGCACCGACCGGCTCCGCCCGCAGCACGCTCACCGCCAACCTGACCGCCAACGTGGTCCGCAACGTGTGGAGCCACTCGGTGATCATGTGCGGGCACTTCCCCGAGGGGGTGGCGACCTTCGAGGTCGACGACCTGGACGAGGCGGAGACCCGCGGCCGGTGGTACCTGCGCCAGATGCTCGGCTCGGCCGACGTCTCCGGGCCGTGGCTGCTCCATGTGCTGTGCGGCAACCTCTCCCACCAGATCGAGCACCACGTCTTCCCCGACCTGCCCAGCAACCGCTACCGGGAGATCGCCGGACCGGTCCGGCAGGTCTTCGAGGACCACGGCCTGACCTACCACAGCGCGCCACTGCTGCGGCAGGTCGCGAGCGCCTGGCACAAGGTGGTGCGGATGTCCGTGCCCCCGCGCCGACGCCGTCGCTGAGCGCGCCGGAGCACGGGTCCCCGACCCCGGCGGGTCAGGTGCTCGCGCGCATGACCACGCGGAGGAAGCCCGCCGAGGTCGCGTCGGTGCGGGCTGCCAGCTCGAACCCCGCGTCCTCGAACAGCTTCCGGGTGCCGACGTAGGCCATCGTGAGGTCGACCTTGGCGCCCCGGTTGTCGACCGGGTAGCCCTCGACGACCGGCGCGCCCCGCTGGGCGGCGTACGCGACCGCGCCCTCGAGCAGGACGTGGGAGATGCCGCGCCCGCGGTGGCCGGGGCGGACCCGGATGCACCACACGGACCACGCGTCCTGGTCGTCGACGTGCGGGATCTTCGTCGACCGGGCGAACGGCAGCTCGGCACGGGGCGCCACGGCCGCCCACCCGACGACCTCGTTGCCGTCGTAGGCCAGCACGCCGGGCTTGGTGCGCTTGCGGGTCAGCGCCTCGACGTAGGCGCCCCGCGCCGGCCCGGTGAGCTCCCTGTTGTCCTTGGAGGGGATGCGGTGGCTGAGGCACCAGCAGACACTGGACGTGGGGTTCTTCGGTCCCACCATGGTCCGCACGTCGGGGAAGCGCGCGTGGGTCGCCGGGAAGACCCGGAACCCGTCCCTTCTCGCGAGCGGTGTCGCCATGGGCGTCAGGCTAGCCCTGTTCAATGGCGGACATGGGTGAGGTGACGGCTCCGGCGATGCGCAGGATCGGGCTGCTGGGCGGGATGAGCTGGGAGAGCACGGCGCTCTACTACCGGCTCATCAACGAGGACGTCCGCGACCGGTTCGGCGGCTTCCACTCCGCGCGGCTGGTGCTGGCGTCCGTCGACTTCGCCGAGGTCGAGGCGATGCAGGCCGCCGGCGACTGGGAGGCTGCCGGGACCCTGCTCGCCGACGAGGCCCGGGCGCTCGAGGCGGCGGGCGCCGAGTGCGTCGTGCTCTGCACCAACACCATGCACAAGGTGGCCGACGCCATCGAGGCGGCCGTCACCATCCCGCTCATCCACCTGGCCGACGTCACCGCCGCCGCGGTCCGGCACGCCCGCGTCGGCACCGTCGCCCTGCTCGGCACCCGCTTCACGATGGAGCAGCCCTTCTACGCCGACCGGCTGCGCTCGCGCGGCCTCGAGGTCCTCGTCCCCGAGGTCGACGACCTCAGCCTCGTCCACGACGTCATCTACGACGAGCTGGTGCACGGCGTGGTCCGCGACGAGTCCCGGGCGGCGTACGTCGACGTGGTCCGGCGCCTGGTCGACCGGGGCGCCGGGGGAGTGGTGCTCGGCTGCACCGAGATCGAGCTGCTGCTCGGCCCCGGCGACGTCGACGTACCCGTCTTCGCCACGACCGCGCTCCACGCGCG
>CAZDAO010000474.1:0-3574 GCA_964503015.1 uncultured Nocardioides sp.
AAGGCCGCGGAGAAGTCCGACGTCGCGACCCTGGCGTGGCACCGCGCCTCCGAGACCGCGGCGGCCGGGCGGCTGCCGACCTCACCGGTGCCGGTGCCGTTCCGCACACTGTCGTCGGTCGCCGACGTGACCGCGGGCTCCGCCGAGCTGATCTCGCGGATCATCGAGTCCGCGGGCTTCCCGCACGACTCGGTCGACGACCTCGAGCCGCGGCTCTCCAAGGCCATGCAGTGGACCGCCGAGCACGTCCCCGCCGACGAGCGCACCAACGTCCGGTCCGATCCCGACACCGAGCGGCTCTCCTCGCTCACCGAGGACGAGGAGCTCTGGCTGCGGATCTTCCTCGACCGCCTGCCCGCCGAGCCCGACCTCGACTCCGTGACCGCGGTCGTCTACGGCACGCCCAAGGTGGCCCGCGGACTCGGCTTCGAGGACGCCCCGACCGACCAGGTGAAGGCCGACCAGAAGGACTTCTTCCGGCTGCTCTACAACCTGCTCGTCTCGGCCGACCGCGGCCCGCGCCTCCCGACGCTGGTCCTCGCCCTCGGCCCCGAGAAGGTCCGCCACCTCCTCGGCGCCTGACCCTGGCCCGATCGTCCCGCCTCGGTGCTGGCCTCGGCTGCTCCCGCCGACTTCTCGGCGGGTCGAGCGGACGATGGGCCGCTCGACGTCAGGCATGCCGTGCGTCAGGCGTCCACGACAGGCGTCGAGTCAGACTCCACTCGCAGGTCGCAGCCGGTCTCCGTCCCCAGAGGCCGGTCGACGGCCGTCGTCCACAGGCCAGGAGCCGGACGCTGACGGGCGACGTCGCGACGCGCCACCCTCGACGGCATGAGACCCGCCCTCGTCGCCGTCGCTGCCCAGCAAGGTTGGATCTTCTCGCGCGCTGACGCCATGCGTGCCGGATACACCGAACGCGAGATCAAAGCTCTCACCAGACCGGGCGGCGAGTGGGCGGTGGTGCGGACCGGCCTCTACTGCGAGCGGGCCCGCGTGGACTCGCTCGACCTTCGCGGCCGATGGTTGCTCAAGGATCGAGCGGCTGTGCTGTCGTGCCGGCGACCGGCTGTCCTGAGCCACGACTCGGCTGCCCGACTCCTGGACATCGACACCCTCGACGCACCGTCGCCGGCGAGCCACCTCACGCTGTTCGGCCCACGGGGCACGCGCACCAACAGTGGGCTCACCCGGCATCGCGACCTGCTGCCACTGTGCGTCGAGCGCGTCAACGGCCTTGTCGCCACGTCGTACGCCCGCACGGCCGTCGACATCGCGCGCTGGCACGGATACCGATCCGGGCTCGTGGCCATCGACTCCGTGCGCCAGCGTGGCGTGCCGCAGACCGACCTCGAGGCCGAGCTCGACCGGATGCGGCACCATCCGCACATCGCACGTGCCCACGCGGCTTACGCCGACTCCGACGACGGCGCCGAGTCCGTGCTGGAGACGCTCGGCCGCGAGCTCGTGGCGTCGCTGGGGATCGGCGAGGTGACGACACAGTTCGCTGTCGGCCTCGCGGGTGGCCGGGTGGTCTGGTGCGACATCCGCGTCGGGTGCCACCTCTTCGAGTGCGAGGGGAGGACCAAGCTGGTCCCGGTGGAGGAGGGTGGCGTGGCGTCGGAGTCAGCCGAGACCGTGCTGTGGAAGCAGCAGGAACGCCGCACCGAGATCTGTGCCGAAGGTCTCGGCATGTCCCGGATCGTCTGGGCAGACTGCTTCGGGCCGCGCCGAGAGCGGGCGCGCGCACGACTCCTCCAGGAGTACGCCGTCACCGAGGCGCGGTTCGGAGGTACGCCCGCGCCACACCTGCTCGAGTTCGCCGCCCGGCATCCACGCCGGCCGAAGCCCCGCCTCTGGGCCCCCGGGATCGACACCGCCGCCTGACAGACCCTCTCGGACCTCACCCCCCTCGTGGACGCTGGACGTACACCATGGCGTACGTCGAGCGGCCCGAGGTCCGCTCGACCCGGCCGGTGGACGCCGGCCGGGTGACCCGGTTCAGCGGCGGAAGCCGACCGGGTCGCCGAGGTAACGCTCGAGGTCGGCACGTACCTCGTCGCTGGTCGTCCACGCCGACTGCGCGTGGTGGTCCCAGAGCACGTTGACGCACTCCCAGACCGCCGCGGGGTGCCCACCCGTCTCCACCCGGAGCTCGGCGGAGACGGTGAACGAGGACCGGCCGACCCGCGAGACCCACAGCGTGGCCAGGAAGGGCTGGTAGGGCACGAAGCGCATCTCGGCGTGGTACTCGATCGTCTGCGAGGCGACGAGCTCGGAGACCCCCGGCGGCGTGCCGTGCAGGAGCCCGGCGGCCCCCTCGGGCAGGCCGGGCAGCCGCGCGAACCGGAGGAACTCGTAGCGGGCCTCGTCGAGCACCCGGACGGCCTCCACGTTGTCCACGTGGCCCGCGAGGTTGATGTCGCGGTAGCGCGCCTGGATCTCGGTCGTGAAGGTCTCACCCATGGGCGCAGTCTTCCCGACCCGGACCTAGGGTTGGCGCATGACCTCCAGCTTCGGTGGCGACCTGATGGCCGGTCCCCCGCCCACCCACCTGCCCGCCGACCCCGCCGACACCGAGCTCGCCGGTGGCGAGGCCCCGGCTGCCGTCGTACGCCGTCACCCGGCCTCTCCGGCCGCGTGGGCGGCCCTGGCCCAGCAGGCTCGGGAGGGCGGAGCCGACGACGTCACGGTCTACGCCTACGCCCGCGTCGGCTACCACCGCTCGCTCGACATGCTGCGCCGCAACGGCTGGAAGGGCCACGGCCCGGTGCCGTGGGAGCACGAGCCCAACCGCGGCTTCCTCCGCTCGCTCGCCCTCCTCGCGCTGGCGGCGCGGGCGATCGGCGAGACCGAGGAGTGGGAGCGCTGCTCCACCTTCCTCCGCGACTCGAGCGCCACGGCGGCCGACGAGCTGCTGGGCTGAGCGCGCGCGACCACTCGTCGCGCCAGTCCGACCGCTCGTCGGCGCGGGGCCGCGGCCCTTCCCAGGGGTGGGTGACGGCCGTCACCCCGGGAGTAAGGTCTCGCGGGTGAATTCCGGGAACACACCTCAGTCGCGCCCTGACCAGGGCCCACCCCCGACCGACAAGGGCAAGATGGCGATCGCCGCGGTCCTGCTCATGATCCCCATCGTCGCGCTCCTCTGGGTGCCGAGCTACGCGAAGACCGACCCCGAGCTGCTCGGCTTCCCGTTCTTCTTCTGGTACCAGTTCCTCTGGGTGTTCATCTGCTCGGCGCTGACCTTCGCGGCCTACCGGCTCACGCTCTCGGCGCGCGGCCTGACGAGCCACAAGGTCGGTGAGGACCGATGAACCCGCAGCTCACCGTGCTCGCCGCCGACACCGGCGGCGTCAACGGCGTGGCGCTCGGCGTGCTGATCGCCCTGTTCGCGGTCGTCACGGTCGCCGGCTTCATGGCCAGCCGCTTCATGCGCGCCGACTCCATGGAGTCGCTCGACGAGTGGGGGCTGGGCGGTCGCAAGTTCGGCACCTGGATCACCTGGTTCCTCCTCGGCGGCGACCTCTACACGGCGTACACGTTCGTCGCCGTGCCCGCGGCGATGTTCGCCACCGGC
>CAZDAO010000475.1:0-3570 GCA_964503015.1 uncultured Nocardioides sp.
CCCTGCTGCAGTCGATCGACCTGGCTGTCGCGGCCGAGGAGCTCGGCGCGGACGGTGCGTACTTCCGGGTGCACCACTTCGCCCGCCAGCTCGCCTCGCCGTTCCCGCTGCTCGCGGCGGTCGGCGCGCGCACCAGCCGGATCGAGATCGGCACCGGGGTGATCGACATGCGCTACGAGAACCCGCTCTACATGGCCGAGGACGCCGGCGCGGCCGACCTCATCTCCGGCGGCCGGCTCCAGCTCGGCATCAGCCGGGGGTCACCGGAGCAGGTCGTCGACGGCTGGCGCTACTTCGGCTACCAGCCCGCCGAGGGCGAGGACCAGGCCGACATGGCGCGCCGCCACACCGAGGTCTTCCTCCAGGTGCTCGAGGGGGAGGGCTTCGCCCAGCCCAGCCCGCGCCCCATGTTCCCCAACCCGCCCGGCCTGCTGCGCATCGAGCCGCACTCGGAGGGGCTGCGCGAGCGCATCTGGTGGGGCGCGGCGTCCGACGCGACCGCGCGCTGGGCCGCGGAGAGGGGCATGCACCTGATGAGCTCGACCCTCAAGGCGGACGAGACCGGCGAGCCGTTCCACGTCCAGCAGCGCAAGCAGATCGAGGTCTTCCGCGAGGCGTGGCGCGAGGCGGGCCACGAGGGCGAGCCGCGCGTGTCGGTGAGCCGCTCGATCATGCCGATCACCACCGACCTCGACCGGATGTACTTCGGCCACGAGGGCGCCAGCACCGACCAGTTCGGCCAGATCGAGGCCAACCTGCGCGCCGTCTTCGGTCGGACGTACGCCGCCGAGCCGGACGTGCTGGTCAAGGAGCTGGCCGACGACGAGGCGATCGCCGCCGCCGACACCCTGCTGCTCACGGTGCCCAACCAGCTGGGCGTGGACTACAACGCCCACATCCTCGAGTCGGTGCTCACCGACGTGGCGCCCGCCCTCGGCTGGCGCTGACGGCCCGTCAGGGGGCGGCGGCCCGCAGCTTCTCCAGGAGCGGGCCGGCCGCCTCGTCGAGGAACCGCTGCTGGCCCTCGTCGCCGACCTGGACGAGGGCGACGTCGGTGAAGCCCGCCTCCCAGTAGGCCGACACGGCCTCGACGATCTTGTCGAGGTCGGGTCCGCAGGGGATCGACTCGGCCACGTCCTCGGGCCGGACGTAGGTCGTCGCACCCGAGAAGCCGGCCGGGGTGGGCAGGTCGGCGTTGACCGACCAGCCGCCGCTGAACCAGCGGAACTGCTCGTGCGCGCGGGTCACCGCGGCGTCCTCGTCGGGGTCCCAGCAGATCGGGATCTGGCCGATGGCGCGCGCGGCGGAGCCGATGCGCGGTGCCCCGTCGACGTCGTTCCAGGTCTCGATGATGTCCGCCTTGGGCTCCACGGCGATGCAGTGGTCGGCCAGCGGCGCGAACTGCTCGATCGCCCGGTCTCCGGCGACGGCGACCCCGATGTCGACGCCCTCGTCGGGCAGGTCCCAGATGCGCGCGGAGTCGACCTGGAAGTAGTCGCCGCGGTGGTCGACCAGCTCGCCGGTGTGCAGCGCCCGGATCACCTCGATCGCCTCGGCGAGCAGGTCCTGGCGCTCGGCGATCGCGGGCCAGCCCTCGCCGACCACGTGCTCGTTGAGGTTCTCGCCGCTGCCCAGCCCCAGGGTGAACCGTCCCTCCGCGAGGATCTGCAGCGTCGCGGCCTTCTGGGCCACCACGGCCGGGTGGTAGCGCAGCGTCGGGCAGGTCACGTAGGTCATCAGCCCGACACGCTCGGTGGCCTGCGCGACCGCGCCGAGCGTCGTCCAGGCGTAGGGCGCGTGGCCCTGCTCGGTGAGCCAGGGGGAGAAGTGGTCGCTCATCACCTCGAAGTCGAACCCGGTCCGTTCGGCAGCGACGGCGTAGGCCACCAGCTCCCGCGGTCCGCTCTGCTCGGTCATCAGGGTGTATCCGAAGCGGGTCATGGACCCGACCGTAGCCAGCGCCGTCGCCCCGGCCACCACCCGCGAAGGTGAGGCAGCCGGGTCGGGACCGCTGCAAGGCTGGAGCGACCCGATGCGAGGAGGCGCCCGATGAGCGGCACGGACGAGCAGGACCAGCAGGACCAGCACGACCAGCAGGAGGGACAGGTCTCCGAGCTCGCACCCGAGGGCGACGAGCCGACCCCCATCAGCCCCGGCGACTCGGTCGCGGCCCAGCCCGACGGTGAGTCGGGTGAGACGCAGGAGGGCAACCAGGGGCCGAACGCCGCTCCCGTGCACGACCCGCCGCAGGACGACAACAAGTGGGGCCGCTGACACGCGGCCTCGCGGCCCGGGGCCTGCTCCGGTAGAACGGACGCATGAGCAGACCGGTCATCGTGGTGGTGGGCGCCGGCCCGGGCGTGAGCGGGTCGGTGGCCCGCCGGTTCGCCGACGAGGGGTACGACGTCGGGCTGCTCGGCCAGGACCAGGGCGTGCTCGACGAGCTGGTCGTCGAGCTCGAGGGTCGCGGCGCCACGGTGGGCCATGCGGTCGTCGACGTCACCGACGAGGCCGCCGCGCGTGACGCCGTACGCCGGATGGGTGAGCACACCGGTCGCATCGACGTGCTGCACTTCAACCCCAGCGCCTTCCGCGAGAAGGACCCGCTGTCGCTGACCGTGGCCGAGCTGCTCGAGGACGTCGCGCTCGGCGTCGGCGCGCTGCTGACGGTGCTGCAGGCCGCCCGGCCCTTCATGTCGGCCGGCGGTCGCATCAGCGTCACCGGGAGCATGGCTGCGGACCAGCCGTGGGAGGGGGCCGCCTCGCTCGGCGTCCAGAAGGCCGGCGTGCGCAACCTGGTGCACAGCATCGACAAGGCCCTCGCCGGCGAGGGCATCCGAGCGGTGTCGGTGACGGTGCGCGGCAGCCTGTCCAGGGAGGGCGCCTTCACGCCCGACCGGGTCGCCGACGCCATCTGGGGGGCCGTGACGACCGGTGAGGCTGCGTGGCGCAGCGAGGTGCCCTACGCCGGGTGACCGGCCGGCGGCTCGGGGCGGGGCTCAGGGTCAGGCTGAGGGCGGGGATCAGGGCGAGGTGGTCTCCCGGAGCGTCAGGAACACCACCGCCACCGCGAGCACCGGGACCACGACCGTCCATGTGGTGACGAGGATGCCCAGCAGGCTGCCGACGCAGACCAGGGCGCGGGCCACGGGCGGCCGGCGGGTCGTCAGGGCGAGGCCGAGCAGCACCAGCGCGCCACCGCCCACCAAGGTGGTCGACCAGAGGGCACGACCCACGTCCTCGGACGTGGCCGAGCGGGCCGGGCCGGCGACCCCCGCCGCGACGTAGAGCACTCCGAGCGACAGGGTCGCCATCCGGGTGAGGCGCGCGTGGGCCATGGCGCAGCGTACGGGCGCGAGGCGCCCGCGCGCCTCGTGCTCCAGACCAGCGGGCGTCAGCCGTACCAGGCGGACAGCCAGCGCCGCATCTGCACGATCTCCGCTCGCTGGTCGTCGCGGATCGCCCCGGCGAGCGTGCCCACCTCGTCGTGCTCGACGAGGCCGGAGACCAGCAGGTGCTGCGACATCATCACCGCGGCCATGTGGTGCCGGACCATGTCCTCGAGGAAGG
>CAZDAO010000476.1:0-3569 GCA_964503015.1 uncultured Nocardioides sp.
TCGCGGTATACCTCGTGTGAGTGAACTTGCTGTGGTTTGACCTGGTAGCCAGAGGTCGCAGGTTCAAATCCTGCCCCCGCTACAAGAAAGTGGCCCCTGACCTGCGGAAACGCAGTTCGGGGGCCACTTGGTTTCTTGAGCCACATAGCCTTGTGCCGCGTTTATGTCCCGGAAACCTCCGCGTTGGCAGCACGTTGTGGTCCCGGGGTTGGGGCCAGGCTGGCGCTCGAGGCGGCCGCCTGCGGGACGTCAGACGTCCGGCCTGGTCGTCGTGGCTTTGCCGGCGAAGGACTGAAGGATGTGCGTCACGTCGGGTGTCGTCCTGTCCTTCTCGATGTAGAACTCCTTGGTGATCGCGTCTGAGGAGTGGCCGAGAACGCGGGCCGCGGTGTCCGAGTCGACTAGGCGGTCGATCAAGGTCGCGACTGTCTTGCGGAAGGTGTGTGGCGTCACCCAGTCGAAGCCTGTGTCCGCTCGGATCGTGCGCCACCGCCGCTCGATGTTGCCGACTTGGTGCCATGTGCCGTTGCGGGTGGCGAAGACGGCGTTGTAGTGATTCGCTCGTTGCTCGACACGTCGCCTCATCAGGACATCGACTGCGAACGGCGGGAGGGCGATGGTGCGCTTCGAAGAGTCGGATTTCGGCTTGGGCTTGCGGTAGGTGCCCTTTCCCGTCTCCGTCTTGATCGTGCCGCTGATTGACACGGTCGGTGGCGTCGCACTCAAGTCGATGTCCGTCCATCGGATGGCGAGTACTTCTCCGATCCGGCAGCCCGTGGCGAGTAGCAGGTCAATGATGTCGGGCATGTCCTGGTTCGGCTTTGGACCGGGCCGCTTCTTGGTCATCCAGGAGTCCACGGCAGAGCGGACGGCGTTGAGGTCCTCCACCGAGAGCGCTTGGACGTCCTTCTTCTGGCCTCGAAGCCGTGATGTGGAGGAGACCGGGTTGGCTGGGAGCGCGTCGTCGATGACCGCGGCGTCAAACATCATCTTGAGGACCGTCTTGGTCTTCTTGCGGCGGCTGTGGGAGTCCTGGGACCTGATTAGCCGTTCCAGGCGCCCAGCTGTTGCCTCGCGCAGGCGGATGTTGCCGATGGCTGGGTTGATGACGTTCTCGATGACGCGTTGGTATTCGTTTGCGGTAGTTGTTTCGGAGCGTTGTTCGGCGCGATACAGCGAGAGCCAGATGTCGGCCACCTGGCTGATTCGCATGTCGGGGCCGATGAGGTCGCCGGACGGGGCGCTTCGGTCGGCGATCTTGGTCTTGAGTTCTCGTACTGCGGCGGCGGCGCTTCGACCGGTCCCCTTGATCTCGCGCGTGACGCCGTCGAAGTCTCGGAAGCGGGTTCGCGCGCGGTACACGCCAGGGCGTACCTCGTTCGTTGTGATGCTCCCGAATGTTCCGATGGGGAGCGGGGGGCGAGCCATGTGCCTTCCTTCTTGACCTCTGAGCGCTAGCGATGCCGCGGACGGGAGCGTCGTGACATGGAACCTAGTGTGCGGGATGTTGCTTGCTGGTCGCCCCCCGAGCGTCGACCCCCATCGTCGATGTCCGTTTCCGCCTGGAGGTCCAGGGTCTCGGCGTGGGCCTCGATCCATGCATCGAGATCGGAACGGCGGTACCGCAATGCGCCGCCGGCCTTCACCGCGCGTGGTCCGAATCCCGGGCGTCGCGTGCGCCAGGTATAGAGCGTCGACTTAGCGATCCCGATGTAGGCAGCCGCCTGGGCAATGTTCATTGTCGCAGGGGTGAGTGCGGGCCGGCCGCGTTCTGTCAGGCGTCGCTCGTCGGGGTCTGCGCCTGCATCGTCGGGGATGCGGTCGCTCTCCTGAGCAGCGAGCATGCGGTGACCGCCAACGATGAGGGTCTCCTTCACGGTTTCCATCTCGTGTCCTCCGGCCTGCTGTGGTGGGCGTCGGTGGATCCAAGCCCACGTTGGTGTCTGATGGTCACCTAAGTGGTCCAACACGTGCCGAGCGATCAATGCTGCTGGGCGGCTTTCTGGGTGGCACGCCGTGTTGCGGCGAAAGGGCCGAGCTGACGTGGGCGTCATACTGCGCGTGGGCGGTCGTTGATCGCCCTCCGGGCCGAAGGCTAGAGCAGCTGGAGTGCGCGAGAATGGCAGAGGCTGCCGCGATGGATGCCGCGGTCGCGGTGGCGGTACTTGCCGAGCGCAGGGTCTCCCGTACCGGCTGCGGCACTCTGACGGCACGCCGGGCGAGGATGTCGGCCGGGGAGACCCAGACGACGTCGCCGTCGGCGGGCGGGGTGACCAGCCCGGACTCGACGTCGTTGTGCGCTCGGCGGGACAGGGCACGCGCTGGGCCGGTCAGGTTGGGGGTCTCGGCCTTCTCGGCGACGACGTGCGCGAGCTCGGATCCGGCCTCGATCGCGCGGAGGCTAGCCATGGTGGCCTTGGGGAGTTCGGGGCGGGCGGCGATGGCCTCTGGTGTCGCCAGGGTGGTGGTGTCGTGGGTGATGTGGCGATAGGCGGCTCGGACCTCTGCGGCCGCGCGAGCCAAGCGCTCGTCGAGGCGGGCGGCCGGGGGAACCAGGTCTCCCCAGCGGCTGGCCAGGTTGCTCCAGGAGCGGCCTGCGTCGGCGATCGCGGGCACCAGCCGCTCCGAGGGCTCGAGGACTCCGGCGGTGGCGGCCGCGTTGACGAGGACCATGCTGGCGCCGGCGATGAGCGCTTGGGTGCGGGTGATGAGCAGGACGTTGGCCGGCGCGAGGTGGCGGGCCAGGGCGCGGTGGGACTGGATGTCCCAGTTGGCCAGCGCCTGGGCCAGTCGGCCGGGGTCGTCGACACGGCGGATGGCCTCGCCGGTGAGGGCGTGAGGGAACCGGTCGGTCAGGTAGCTGCGGGCGGTGTTCTCGCACGCGGACATCCGGTCGACCCAGACCCCGGTGGGTGCCACCGCATAGGGGGAGTGGTGCTGGGCCAGCTGGACGCGGCGGCCTGATTCGCGGGCGTCGGTGACCCGGTCGCGGCCGTTGTCGTGCAGGGCGACGTTGACGGCGTGGGCGGTCAGGTAGAGGCCGTGCATGATCCTCGTGCGCGCTGCCTCGAGGTCGCGGTGGGCCTCGGTCTGCTCGTGCGGGATATCGGCGCCGTAGCGGCGGACCAGGGCGGCGGCGTTGAGGAGGGTCTGGGTCATCTGGTCGACGCGGGGGTTGGTCGGGCCCTGACCGGGCCAGGCCTTCCGGCCGGACAGGCTGGACTTGATGGTGGCGGCCTGGGCGGAGAGGCTGGTGATGGGGCGGTCGCGCTCGTCGACGCCCGGTCGCCGGCCAGGGAGGGAGGCCCACAGGTCCTCGGCGGCCGCGACCATCGTCGGCCAGCTGCGCAGCAGCGTGCCGGCGTCGTCGCCTCCGACGTCCATGAGCAGCTGGCGCGCCTGGTAGTCGACGTCGAAGAGCATCTCGCCGACGCTGCGCACGTCGCGCGAGGTCATCGGGATCTGGTCGACGTCGAAGAGCTCCTCGTCGATGTCGGCGTACGCCGGGCGCAGGTCAGTAGCCAAGGCCGCGGGCTTCCCGGATGAGGTCGCACAGGTCGACGACCAGC
>CAZDAO010000477.1:0-3568 GCA_964503015.1 uncultured Nocardioides sp.
CCTCGGCGTCGTCGGGCCGGACCGCGGCGATCCAGGCGTCCACGTCGGTGCGGAAGCCGTCGAAGGTGCGGTCGAGGGCGTAGCCGACGAGCAGTTCCTCGTCTCGGGCGAACAGCTCGGCGAGCTTGGTGGTGTTGGCCCGGATCAAGACGTCGACGTGGTCGAGGGTGATCGCCCCGGCGGCGAACGCCTCGGCGACATGGGGCATGGTCCGCAGGCGCCGGGCGGCCCGTTGCAGGCGGGTCATGGTCTCGTGCTTGGCCCGGCACCGGCGCCGCAGCAGATCGGCCGGCGAGAAGTCGCCGGTGGCCTTGTGCTCCTTGGAGGCGTCGAGCGCGGCGACGGCGTCGACGGTGACGGCGTCGAGCACCGAGCCGGCCTCGACCAGGGCGACGGCGACGTCGGGCAGCGTGCACGCCGGCTCGTTCGCCCACACGACGGTGCGGGCCTTCTCCACCGCTCTTCGCAGATCGACGATCTCGGCACGCACAACGGACACCTCCCACAGGCGCGGAACAGCAAACGGCGGGGAAGGCAGTCAGGTCCGGAATCTCCTACCGGGCCGGCGGACCGACCCGGAGCACGCTGTCAGGACTGCGAACTGATGTTCGATACCGTAGCCGCCGCCCGCCCGCGGCGCAAGCACCGATGGAAGGAATTCGGCCGTCGGACGCGGGCGGTGTCGGGCCACCGCTCGACCGGCCGAGAACGCCGATCTCGCTGCGCGGGTGGGCTCGCGAGCCCCGGCGTCGTCACCCGGGGAGCGGTCGACCCGGTTCTCGGGGACGTCCATCGTGCGGCCGCTCCCGGTCGGCCGTCCCGCCGCTCCGGCGGTGCTCCAATAGGCTCGGCACGGTGGATCTCGTCCGATCGAAGCAGCGGGTCGCGGACCACGGCGAGGTGTTCACGCCGGCGTGGATGGTCGACGCAATGCTCGATCTGGTGCAGGAGGAGACCGAGCGGATCGATTCCCGCTTCCTCGAGCCCGCCTGCGGCAGCGGCAACTTCCTCGTCGAGGTCCTGCGCCGCAAGCTCGCCGCTACCGACCAGAAGTTCGGCCGGTCCGAGTTCGAGCGGCACCACTACGCCCTGCTGGGCCTGATGTGCATCTACGGCATCGAGCTGCTCGAGGACAACATCGCCGAGTGCCGCGCCAACCTGCTGGAGGTGTTCGCCGACCACCTCGGGCTCGACGAGGCCGACGAGCTCCACCGGGCGGCGGCATATGTCGTGTCGCAGAACCTCGTCCACGGCGACGCGCTCGAGATGCGCACCACGCACAAGGAGCCGATCGTCTTCGCCGAGTGGGGCTACGTGGGCAAGGGAAAGTTCCAGCGACGGGACTTCCGACTCGACGTGCTCACCCAGTCGGCCGCGTTCAGCGAGGAGGGCTCGCTGTTCGCCGAGCTCGGCAAGCACGAGATCTTCACCCCGACGAAGACCTACCCGCTGCTGACCGTCCGGGAGCTCGCCGGGTGACGGCGATGCAGGCCGGGTTCGCGCTGCGGGGGCGCAACCCCGACGTCCTGACCTGTATCGCCAACCTGTCCAACGACGAGGTCTTCACCCCGCCCGAGCTCGCCAACCAGATGCTCGACACCCTCGCCGACGCCTGGGCGGCCGACCACGACGGGGCGAGCCTCTGGGCCGACCCGACCGTGCGCTTCCTCGATCCCTTCACCAAGTCGGGTGTGTTCCTCCGCGAGATCACGAGCCGGCTCACCAAGGGGCTCGAGGAAGCGATCCCGGACCTCGAAGAGCGGGTCGACCACATCCTCTCGACGCAGGTCTACGGCATCGCCATCACCCACCTCACCAGCCTGCTCGCCCGCCGCAGCCTCTACTGCTCGAAGTGGGCCAACGGCCCGCACTCGATCGCGAAGTCGTTCGACGGCCCCGACGGCAACATCTGGTTCGAGCGCACCGAGCACACCTGGGCCGGCGGCTCGGACCGGGTCCTGACCGCCGACGAGCACGGCAACCCGGTCGAGCGCACCACGGACGGCCGGTGCACCTTCTGCGGCGCGAGCCAGCGCAGCCTCGACCGCGGCGCCGGCTTCGAGACCCACGCCTACGCCTTCATCCACACCGACGACATCAACGCTCGCCTCGCCGAGCTGTTCGGAGACGACATGCAGTTCGACGTGATCGTGGGCAACCCGCCCTACCAGCTCGGCTCGGACGGCGGCACCCGTGACGTCCCGATCTACCAGTATTTCGTCGAGCAGGCGAAGGCACTCGAGCCCAGGTACCTGACCATGGTCATCCCGTCGCGCTGGATGGCGGGTGGCCTCGGCTTGTCGGAGTTCCGGCAAACGATGTTGGGGGACAGGCGGATGCGGGAGCTGGTCGACTTCCCGAACGCGGCCGAGGTATTTCCCTCTGTGGGCATCAACGGTGGAGCGTGCTACTTCCTCTGGGACGCTGCCCACGACGGGCAGTGCAGCGTCTCGGCTGTCAGGGCCGGTGAGGTCTTCGGGCCGATGAAGCGCGCGCTCGATGAGTTCGATGTCCTTGTCCGGGATGACCGAGCGCTCGTCATCCTTCGAAAGGTTCTCACGCTAGGAGAGCAGTCCGTTAACACGATTCTCGCTCGGGACAAGGAGTTCGGGTGGACCTCGAACTTCGACGGATTCCACGTCGAGGAGCAGCCAGGCGATGTGCCGCTGTACTACATCCGGTCAATGGCGAGGAGCCAGGGCTTCATCGCTCGTAGCGAGGTGACGAAGAGCGACCATCTCATCGACACGTGGAAGGTGCTGGTGCCAAAGGTCGGATCCGGGAGGGAGCGTGAGCGATCCGGCGTTGACCTCGTGCTCGGTCCATCGCTCATTGCTCCTTCGCCGTCCGTGTGCACCCAGTCGTTCCTCTTCTTCTACGTGTCATCGCTGGAGGAGGCTCGGAGCCTCCAGTCGTACTACACCACCCGGTTCTTCCGATTCCTGGTGTCGCTGAGAAAGATCACCCAGGACGCAACCCACTCGACCTACCGCTGGGTCCCCCTTCAGCCGTGGGACCGGACCTGGACCGACGCTGAGCTGTACGAGAAGTACGGCATCACCGAGGAGGAGCAGGCGTACATCGAGTCGATCATCCGGCCGATGGATACGCCGGCCGCCGCGGACGATGGCTAGGTCGATCGAGGAGGTCCTCTCGCCGAAGCCCGAGGCTCGCCTCCGCATCTACGCGTGGACGCCGGACGATCCGCCGGCCGCGTACGCCGGCCTGGTCAAGGTGGGCCAGACCACCCAGGAGGACGTGAACGTCCGCATCCGCCAGTCCCAGGGGCAGATGCAGCAGGCGTACACGCTGCACCTCGATGCGCCGGCGGAGCGGGAGGACGGGACATTGTTCCGTGACACCGATGTGCGCCAGCGCCTCGCCGAGAAGGGCTTCGAGAGCGTCGCCGTCGGCAGCTCCCGCGAGTGGGTGCGCTGCACGCCCGATGACGTCAAGACCGCGGTCACCGAGCTGCAGCAAGGCCTTCGCCTCACCGGGACGCACCACGAGACGTTCCGGATGCGTCGTGAGCAGGCCGAGGCGGTCGACAAGGCGCACGCTTACTTCC
>CAZDAO010000478.1:0-3552 GCA_964503015.1 uncultured Nocardioides sp.
CCGCCACCCAGGCGGCCTAACCGAAACTGTCACCCGTTCGTGCAGCAGACCCATCAGTCTCTTTGTGGTCTTTGTGGTCACCCCTGGCGGCGGTCCTAAGGACGTCGGAGAGAGGCCGAGGCTGCAGGTCGAGGACGAAGACCGTCGGTGGGACCCGCGTCCGCCGAGTGTGTACGACGCTCACGGGCCCCCGTGGAGCTCGGTGATTCGGCGCGTGATCGCCAGCCCGAAACCGGAGCCGCCCGCCTCAAGGGTCCTGCTGCCGTCGAATCGTGCGAACCCCTTGAAGATCCGCTCCTGGTACGCCGGGCGCGCCCGGCCCGACGCCGGCGACTGTATGACGGCCTGCGCCGTCGACGTCACAGTCCGACCGCCGGGGGCGGCCGGAGACGAACAATGTCGCGCACGGGGTCATGCGACGGGCCAGGAGGTCGGTTGGGGCGTCGCCGGAGCAACCAGCCGGCGCGCTGCCCGGTGGTCTCAGGGGAGGGCGATCCTGAACGGACGAACGCGGCCTAGGTCGTGTGCCGAGCACGGTGTCGCCATCGAAAAGTCGTGACCTGCACGGCCTGCAGCTGCGGCGACGGGCCCACCGCGCGCTAACGCTCAGTCGCCGGATCTCGTGCCGCCGACGAACTCTTGAGCGGTGGGGCGACCAGGGCATCGCACTGCCTGAACCCTGCCTCTCTCACCCGCCAAGCGACGCCCGCACGAGGAGGGCCAGCGCGGTCACATTGATCACGGAGACAGCTTAACTGCGCGAGGAGCTTTCGACGCACAATGCTGGACCTCCAAACCATGACGCGTTCTGCCACGTTTGGGCGCTAGGGAGGACGGTCGCTCGTATCGTCGCCGACCATCCCTCACGTTCGAGCCGGGGCCAGGCCGGGGCCACTCCCGATGTCGTCGCGTTGCTCCGATCCTCCTCAGACTCGACCCGCCACGACGTATGTAGTGCCACGCACTGCTGATCGCGAACCCGTAAACGATGCTGAGTCGGCATTGCGAGATGCCGGCAGAGATTCGAACCGTGTCGCGTTTAAGGTCCTTGAGGAGGAACCCCGAGGCTCCCAGCTGCAGTGCCTGGACCACGAGGTCGTCCTCGTCGAACGTGGTGAGCATGACGACCCGTGTCGCCGGAGGGGCGTCCGCGAGCAGCTGCCGGGTCGCCTCGAGCCCGTCAGTGCCCGGCATCCTGATGTCCATCAAGGTGATGTGGGGGCGGAGATTTCGTGCCGCGCGGATCGCCTCGGCGCCGTCGGCTGCGGTGCCCACCACTGCGAGGTCGTCCTGGCTGTCGATGATGGCGGCGAGTCCGTCGCGGATCAGGTCCTGGTCGTCTGCGACGAGCACACGGATGGTCACGACTCGAGACCTCTCGCCGCAACCTCGGGGACCGGCACCCGCGCCTCCACCCGGAACCCCTCGCCGGAGGCTCCGAAGGTCACCATGCCTCCGTGGGGCGCAAGACGCTCGGCCATGCCGCACAAGCCGACCCGGCCCGAGGGGAGTCCACTGGAGAGCGCTGGGCCGGGGTCCTCGACGACGAGGCGCACGTGCTCATCGCCACCGAAGAGGTGCACAACCGCCTCACCGGCCCCGCTGTGCTTGACCACGTTGGTGAGCGCCTCCTGGGCCACTCGCGCGAGCTCGCGGCCGAGCAACGGCGACACGCCACCGAGGTCGCCCTCGCGGCGTACGACGACGTGGAGCCCCGCGCTGGACATCACAGCGCCGAGCGCCTCGATCTCCTCCAGCCCCGGCTCGGCCTCCGGGACCCCGGGCTCGCGCAGGACGCGCACCATCGAACGCAGGTCGGCCAGTCCGCGGCGGCCGGCCTCCTGCACGACCCGTAGAGCGGCAGCCGCGCGGTCGGGCTCATGGCCCTCGAGGGCCTGCTCGGCGTTCGCCGACTGCACGACCGCGACGGTGAGCGTGTGTGCGACGACGTCGTGGAGGTCGCGCGCCAGGCGCAGCCGCTCGCGCGCCACCGCGAGGCGGGCGGTCGCGTCCCGCTCGGCGGCGAGGGCTGCGTTCAGCCGCGCGAGGTCCGCTGCCTGGCGGACCAGACGACGCACGACACTGCCGAGGATCGCCGTGCTGGAGATGTAGAAGAGCGGGAAGACGAGCTCGCCAGCGTCTTCCGGGAGCGCGGCACGCATGGCCACGACCACGCCGGCCAGGAGCACGCCCACCACCAGCACCGCTCGCCGCAGCGGCAGGTGCCGGCCGCCGGAGTAGGCGGACACCAGCACGGCGACGAATGACGCGAGCCCCAGGCTGCCACCGAGTGCCTCCTGCGCGACGATCGCCCCGGCGATGAGCGTCGCCACCCATGACGGACGCTCCACGCGCAGGACGAGGGGGCCGGCGAGGAGACCGCTGGTCAGGCTCAAGGCGAGGCTGGAGCCGGCCCAGGGGTTCTCCAGCCCGACCCCGGCCTGGTTGAGCGCCACGACGGCCACGACAGGACCCCACAGGACGATCATCCGCCAGTCGAGTCGTGCTGCATCGCGCCACCTCATGCCGGGATCCTAGGTTCGGCCCGGCCGCGAGGGAGTCGTTCTGCGGTACCGCCCGGACGGTACCCGGGTGCCGGAGCGCACCCCCGTGGCCCGATGCGGGAGCGCTCTGCCGGAGCGAGGCTCGACCTCACTCGACGGCCACGGGGTCGTCGCAGATCAGGAGGTGGTCATGGGTACGCAGGACGGACTGGTCGTAGGAGCTGGACGCGCGGCAGTCGCAGGGGGAGTGCTCGGCCTGGCGTCGCTCGTCACCGTGCTGGTGGGTGAGGTGACGAAGGGAACCGGCTTCATGGACACGACGGCGGCGGCTCTGACTGGCTGGGCCGGTTACGTGGCTGCGTCCCTGATGAGCGTAGGGCTGCTGGGCGTGGCGGCACGTCACGCAGCGGTGCTCCCGGCAGCAGGACGAGTGGCGCTGCTGGTGCTCTCCTTCGCCACCGCGGTGACCGTGGGTGCGTCGTCGACCCTGGCGCTCGTCGTGCCGAGCCTGGTGGACCGGATGCCGGAGCTCGTCACGGAGCCGCCGGCCGCGGTGCCGCCGACCTTCATCTTGAGCGGGCTGGTCATGGGGGTCTGTGCGATCGTCCTGTCGACCTCGCTGAGCCGCTCGGGTGCGATCTCGCGTGGGGTTGCCAGGTTGCTCGTGGTGGGCGCGGTGCTCACCATGGTGCCGCTCCCGTCGCGGTTCTTCCTGCTGGCCTTCGCCCTCGGCGTGGTTGCGCTGGCACCGCAGACCACACGGGACAAGGCCGAGGAGCAGCAGGTCGGGGCCGCACCCGTCCCCGCATGAGCGCCGTTCGCCGCGGGTGAGCGCAGAGGCGCGGCCCGGCGCTCAGTCCAGAAGGCTCGTCACGGTCAGCGTGGCGGGCCTTCTGACGTGGGCAACCAGCCGCGGACCGCGCACCAGGCTGAGGACGAGCGGGCCCGCCCAGGAGGACGGAGAGACACCCGGGAGCGACTCGCTACGCTCGGCCCATGGCACGCAGCGTGTACGTCGCCGGGGTCGAGGGGTTCACCGGGAAGTCCG
>CAZDAO010000479.1:0-3551 GCA_964503015.1 uncultured Nocardioides sp.
CTCGCGGGTCAGCGACAGCTCGCCGTCGGGGTGGTGGTCGAACTGGGTGCCGAGCGCGATCAGCTCCCGCACCGCGTCGGGCCCCTCGGTGACCAGCGCGCGCACGGCGTCGACGTCGCAGGCGCCGGCGCCCGCGACGAGCGTGTCGTGCTCGTGCTGCTCGGGGGTGTCACCCGGACCGAGGGCGGCGGCGATCCCGCCTTGCGCCCACTGCGTGGAGCCGGCGGCCAGCACGTCCTTGGTGACGACCGTCAGGTGGAGGGCCGGGTCGGCCGCGTGGATCCGGAGCGCAGCGGTGAGCCCGGCGATGCCGGAGCCCACCACGACGACGTCGGCGCGGGTGGTCCACCCGGGTGCCGGCGCGCGGAGGCGTCCCGGGACCGGCCGGTGAGCAGTCATCCGGGCAGGCTAGCGATCGATGAGGTCGCCGCGGGTCAGCGCCCGGTCGCCGAACGTCTCGGCGGGGTCGTAGCCGGTGGCCATGATCTTGTTGGCGGCGTCGACGAAGACCACGTGCGGCTGGTGCTCCTTGGCCTCCGCGGTGTCCATCTGGCCGTAGCCGATCAGGATCACCGTGTCGCCCGGGTGCACGAGGCGGGCGGCGGCACCGTTGATGCCGATCACGCCCGAGCCGCGCTCGCCGGCGATGGTGTAGGTCTCCAGGCGCGCCCCGTTGGTCACGTCGACGATGTGGACGAGCTCGCCGGCCAGCAGGTCGGCGGCGTCGAGGAGGTCCTCGTCGACGGTCACCGACCCGACGTAGTGCAGGTCGGCCTGGGTCACGGTCGCCCGGTGGATCTTGGACTTCATCATGGTGCGCAGCATCAGCTGCTCCTCTCTGAGGTGGTCGAGGCCGCGAGCGCGGTCCCCGCCGTCGTCGCATCGGGGGTGATGCGATCGAAGAAGATGGGCATGTTGTCGATCAGCCGGGTGCTGCCGACCCGTGCGGCCACGAGGATCCGCCCCTCGCCGACCTCCGGTGCGTCTCCGAGCTCGGGCGAGGTGAGGGCGAGGTAGTCGAGCTCGATGCCGGGCTCGTCCTTGAGCACCGACATGGCGGCCCAGCGCGCGGCAGGCACGCCGTACGCCGCCCGCTCCTGCGCCGCACGCAGGGCGCGGCTCAGCGCGACGGCCGCCCGGCGCTGCGCGGGGTCGAGGTAGCGGTTGCGGCTGGACAGTGCCAGCCCGTCGGGCTCGCGGACGGTCTCGGCGCCGACGACCTCGATGCCCAGGCAGAGGTCGCGCACCATCCGGCGGATGAGGGCGAGCTGCTGGTAGTCCTTCTGGCCGAAGACCGCGACGTCGGGGCGGACTAGGCCGAAGAGCTTGGCGACCACGGTGAGGACGCCGTCGAAGTGGCCGGGCCGCGAGGCACCGTCGAGGATCGTCGCCAGCGCGCCGGGTGCGACGGTCACGCCGTCGTGGACGGAGTCGTGGCTGAAGCCGCCCGGGTACATCTCTTCCACGCTCGGCGCGAAGACCACGTCGACGCCCTCCGCGGCGCAGACCTCGAGGTCGGCGTCGAGGGTGCGCGGGTAGCGGTCGAGGTCCTCGCCCGCGCCGAACTGCATCGGGTTGACGAAGATGCTCACCACGACGGGACCGCGGGTCGCCGCACGGGCCACGCGCATCAGGCTGGCGTGGCCGTCGTGGAGCGCACCCATGGTCGGCACGAACGCCACCCGGTCGCCGGACCGGCGGGCGCCGCCGAGCAGGGCGGCGAGCTCCTCGCGGGTGCCCGCGAGGACGGGGCTCGAGGTCATCGGGGCTGCCGATGGAGGGGCGCGGACGCCTCGGCGGCGTCGAGGACGCGGAGCATCGCGGTGGCGCGGATCGGCAGCACGCGGCCGTCGGTGACGGCGCGGTCGAGCGTGGCGCGCGCCATGGCGAGGTAGGACGAGAGCGTCTGGGGTGCGTTGACCGCGAGGTCGGCGACGTGGGCCCGCACGGTCTCGACGTCACCGCGGACGATCGGGCCGGTCAGCGCGGCGTCGCCGTGCTCGAGGGCGTTGTCGAGGGCCGCGGTGAGCAGGGGTCGCAGCGTGGCGGCGGGGTCCTCGGCGCCGGCAGCGGAGAGGATCTCCATCGCCTCGCTGACGAGGGTGACGAGGTGGTTGGCGCCGTGCGCGAGTCCGGCGTGGTACATCGTGCGGCGGTCCTCGGGCACCCACATCGCACGTCCGCCGAGGTCCGTGACGAGCGCTTCGGTGAGCGCCCGGTCATCGGCGTCCGCGGTGATCCCGAAGACGCACCCGGACAGGCGCGGGAGGTCCACCACGGTGCCGGTGAAGGTCATGGCGGGGTGCAGCGCGATGGTGCGGGCGCCGACGGCACGGGCGGGCTCGAGCACGGCGAGGCCGTGGCGGCCGCTGGTGTGGACAACGACCTGGCCCTCGTGGATGGCGCCGCTGTGGCTCAGCACGGTGACGACGTTGGCGAGCATGTCGTCGGGCACGGTGAGCAGCAGCAGCTCGCTCGACCGCGCGACGTCGGTGGGCTTGGCGACCTGCACGTCCGGCAGCAGCGCCGCGATGCGGCCGCGCGAGGCGTCGGACTCACCGGCGGCGGCGACGATGTCGTGGCCTGCCCGCCGGAGCGCGGCGGCGAGGACGGCGCCGACGCGGCCGGCCCCGATCACGCCCACGCGGAAGGTGGGGTCGTACGTCATGTGGTTGACCTCTTCGTTTCAGTCCCTCGCGGGTACCGATCTACTGCGATCAACATCGAGCCTACGCCCGGGGATTCCGCGGTGGGAACCGAACCGGGACGTGACGAGCGCCACCGAGATCACTACCCGTCGGTAACGGCGTGTCTCAGGCGCGCAGGTGCAGCTTGGCGTGGTCGGGGTCGTCCACCACGAACGGGCGCGGCGCGCGGGGCAGCCAGGTGTGGGTCACGTGGTCGACCACGTGGACGTCCTCCGGGGACTCGATCCGCACGACGCCCTCGGGCACCTGGCCCTCGTGCAGGGCGTTCCAGACCAGCCACTCGCGACGCTTGCGCCGGTTGCGGATCGACGTCGCGAACGACTCCGGGTTGGTCCAGTGGGCGAACTCGTCGCCGTCGAGCCACTTGAGCTCCACGCACAGCCCCTGGGGCAGCGCGAACATCTCGATCCGCTCGGGCGTCGTGCGGATCTCCCACTCCGGCGCCTTGGTGTAGACGTAGTCGGGGCTCATCGGGAAGCCCCACTCCTCGATGTTGCGCAGGCCGAGGTCGAGGTAGGCCACGCGGTCGGACTCGATGTAGAGCCCGTGCCGGGGGAAGCGGATCACCGCCTCGGCCGTCCCGACCTGCCACGACAGGTCGGACATCGACACCTCGCCCTCGGTGGTGAGGACCATGTCGCCGTCCCACTTCCACGAGTAGCGGGTGCGGACGTGGGAGAAGCACCAGTTGTAGAAGTAGGCCAGCGAGTGCACCGAGCGCTCGTTGACCGACAGGTGCTCGGCGCCGGCGCGCGCGACCTGGAAGGGGTACTCCTTCAGGGTGAACCGGTGGCCGAGGCCGTGCTCGTCGGCGACGCGCTGCGCCTCCTCGCCGGTGCCGTC
>CAZDAO010000480.1:0-1237 GCA_964503015.1 uncultured Nocardioides sp.
AGGTCGCTCATCGTGGTTCCTTCGGTGGTGTGGTGGACGTGGTGGGGGCGCCGGTGATCGCTCAGCCGCCCATCGGGCCGCCGTGCCCGCCCGCGGGTGCCTCGCCCGCGGTGACGGTGGTCGCGGTGCCGTCGACGACGGTGACGGTGTAGGTCTCGCCGTCGGTGATGCCGGCGGCGGAGTAGACGACGGACGCGGCGTCCTTCGCGAGCGTGTACGCCGCCACCTCGGCGCCGGCGGCGTCGGTGATCACGACCTCCGAGCCCGCGGCCGCGGTGCCCGACAGGGCGGTGGCGATCCAGCTTTGGGCGGAGTCGGCCGACGGAGCGACCATCATCCCCGCGCTCCCGGTGGCCAGCAGCGTGCCGCCGGTGACGTCGAAGGTGCCGTTGACGTCGAGGGCTCCGTTGCCGTCGGTGGTCGGGCCGTGGACCACGATGTCGCCGCCGGTGATCGTCGCCGAGCCGTTGGAGTCCAGCCCGTCGCCGCTGGCCCACACCTCGAGCGTGCCGCCGTTGACGTGGAGGTGGAGCGAGTCGTCGGCCGCCATGCCACCCAAGCCGGGCTGCCCGTCGACGGCCGCGCTGTCGTCGGAGGAGGAGACGTTGACGCCGTCGTCGGCCGCGTGCAGCTCGACCTCCCCGTCGTCGACGATGATCAGCGAGCCCTCCATCGCCTCGTTGGAGCCGGCTACGTCGATCGTGCCGCCGGAGACGAGCACCTGGACGCCCTTGATCCCGTCGTCCTGTGACGTGACGGTGAGCTCGCCGCCCTCGACGAGCACGAAGCCGGCGCCGGCGTCCTCGGTGTTGTCGGACTTCACGCCGTCGCCCGTGGCGTCCACGGTGACGGCGCCGTCGGTCAGGACGAGGTAGTCCTTGCCGATGATCCCGTCGTCGACGGAGGTCACCTCGATGGTGCCGCCGGTGACGACCAGCCCGTCCTTGCCGACTATGCCGTTGTTGCTGTTGCCGGTCACCGTCAGCGAGCCGCTGCCCCCGATCGTCAGGTCGGCGGTGGAGTAGAGCGCGCCGGTCGGCGCGTCCGCGGAGGTGTCGTCATAGGTGGCCGCGTCCTCGAGCGTGTTGGTGCTGCCGTCGGCGAGGACCACCACCACGGACCCGGCGTCCACGACGTCGATCGCGGCCGAGGTCTCCGACGTGATCGAGGCGTCGTCCAGCACGAGGCGTACGACGCCGTCGCCGGCGCTGTCGACCACGACCTGGCCGGCGAGGTC
>CAZDAO010000480.1:1337-3534 GCA_964503015.1 uncultured Nocardioides sp.
AGTGCCTGGCGGATCCGGGCCGGTCGGGAGGGGAGGCGCATGGAGCGGCCTTTCTGGGAGGACGTCGTGGGGTGGCCGCGGGCAGCGGCTGGTGACGTCGATGCTGCGGGCGCGACTTGTCCGCGCGATGGGCCCACCTTGTGGGCCTGCTGTGAGGACGTGACAACCTCGAAGCGCCCGCGTGCGTCACGACCCACCCGATCGATCAAGGACTCTTGATGCGACACCTGCCGCTGATGGTCACCGGACTGTTCGCCGCCACCCTGCTCACCGCGCCCGCTGCCACCGCCGCGGGCGAGACCTGCCAGGGGAGGCCGGCCACCGTCGTCGGCACGCCCGGCCAGCTCGGGCTCACCGGCACCGAGGGCGCGGACGTCATCGTGACCAACGGCGCCAGGAGCACCGACGCCCTCGGCGGCGCCGACCTCGTGTGCATCACCGGCGGCCAGGTCTTCGGCGACGTCCGGGTCGACGCCGGCGCGGGTGACGACGTCGTCGATGCCTCGGCGGTCGTGGGCGCGGTGGACGTGCAGCTGGGCGCCGGCAGCGACACCTACACCGGCTCGGCCTACGACGAGGACGTCGCGGGCGGCACCCTCAGCGTGGACTACGACGTGGTCGACACCGAGCGCGACGTGATCACCACGGGTGCGGGCGGTGACGACTACGTCCGGTCGGGCTCCGACCCGACGGCGCCCAACAGCGACGTGGTCGCGCTCGGTGCCGACGACGGTGAGGGCTTCGGCAGCACCCTGGTGTGGGAGGGCACGATGGCCGCCGGTGCCGGGCTCGACGGCGGGGGTGGCGGTCAGCTGGCCTTCGACTCCGGCCCGGGCACGGTCGTCGTGGACGCGGTGACGGGGACCAGGACCGAGGACGGCGTGGCGACGCTGCGGTGGACCGGCTTCGACCGCTTCCGCACCGGCAGCAAGGCGACCCCGGCGCCGGCCTTCTTCGAGTTCGTCGGCAGCGACCGTGACGAGGAGCTCGAGATCGTCTTCGCCAAGGCCCACCAGGGCCGCCAGCGCCTCGACATGGGCGGTGGCGCGGACACGCTGCTGCTCGGTGACGAGAACCTCGGCGCCCGCAGCAGCCGCTACCTCGGCGGGCCCGGCCAGGACCACGTCGCCCTGTGGGCGGGGAAGAAGCTCGACCTCGACCTCAAGCGCGAGCGCCTCAAGACCAACCCGGCCGGCAGCACGTTCCGCAGCACCTTCACCGGCTTCGAGACCCAGCTCGTCGGCGCCAGGAAGCTCGTCCTCAAGGGCACCGACAAGGCCGACGACCTCCGGTTCTACGCCTGCCGGGCGACCGTGCGCGGCCGCGGCGGCAAGGACGACATCCGCCAGAGCCGCGGCGACGACTACTTCGAGGGCGGACTGCGCTGCGGCAAGCGCGGGTTCCGGCTGTACGGCGACCGCGGTCACGACACGCTGAAGGGCGGGCGCCAGAACGACGTGCTCATCGGTGGCCCCGGCCGCGACAAGGCGTTCGGCAACGCGGGCCGCGACCGCTGCAGCGCCGAGAAGATGCGCTCCTGCGAGATCAAGAAGCGCTGAGCGGCTACTTGCCCCAGTTCTTCCGGCGCACCGCGCGCCGCGGCTTGCCGCCGGCGTAGGACTTCGCGGAGTCGACGAGGAAGCCGCGCTCGAGGGCCTCGCGCCCGATCAGCATCCGGAAGCCCATCTCGTCACGGTTGCTCAGCGTCATGACCGTGGTGATCGTGCGCCCGGCGAGGACGACGTCGAGCGCGACGGCGTACCTCGTCTCGGTCTGGCCGTTGCTCGAGCGGACCTCGCGCCGGTCGAGCACCGGCAGGGCCAGCTCGTGGGCCTCCTCGTCGGAGCGCTGCCACGGGTGGATGGAGAAGCGCACCCACTCCTCGCCGTCGCGCTCGAACACCTCGAGGTCGAAGGCGTGGATCGCCGACGACCTGGCGCCGGTGTCGATCTTCGCCTTCACCCATGGCACGTCTGCCTGCGGAAGCGAGACCCACTCGCGCCAGCCGACCACGACCGGCTCGGGCGCGGACTCGTCCGGTGCGTCGGGCGGGCTCGGGGTCGTGGACACCCGAACCATCCTGCCAAAGCGCAGGTGCGGGGGTGGTTGTAATGGAACCCCATTAAGAACGCCAACAACACCCGGCCACCCCCAACAAACACAACCCACCGCATCCGACCGCCCGCCGTGAACCGCG
>CAZDAO010000481.1:0-3514 GCA_964503015.1 uncultured Nocardioides sp.
GGGGGAGTCCGGGTGCGGGAAGTCGACCCTCGGCAAGGCGATCCTCAACCTCGAGGCACCGACCGCGGGGACCGTCAGCTTCGACGGCGTCGACATCGCCTCGCTGAAGGGTGAGGAGCTCCGCAGGCGTCGCAAGCAGTTCCAGATGGTCTTCCAGGACCCCATGTCGAGCCTCGACCCGCGCCAGACCGTCGAGGCCCTGCTGCTCGAGGGCATGCGCGCCCACGGCCTCGACACCGACAAGGCCGCGACGCACGCCAGGCTTCGCGAGCTGATGTCGGCGGTCGGCCTGCCGGCGTCGGGGCTCAAGAAGTACCCGCACGAGTTCTCCGGCGGACAGCGCCAGCGCATCGGGATCGCCCGGGCCCTCTCCGTGGGGCCGGACCTGATCGTGGCCGACGAGCCGGTCAGCGCGCTGGACGTGTCCATCCAGGCCCAGGTGATCAACCTGCTGCAGGACCTGCAGGACGAGCTGGGGCTCACCTACCTCGTGGTCGCGCACGACCTCGCGGTCGTGCGCCACATCAGCGACCGGATTGGCGTGATGTATCTCGGTGCGCTCGTCGAGGAGTCGGAGGCGGGCGAGCTGTACGACATCCCCCTCCACCCCTACACGCGCGCGCTCATGTCGGCCGTGCCCGTCCCCGACCCGCAGGTCGAGGATGCGCGCGAGCAGATCCTGCTCAGCGGCGACCTGCCCTCGCCGGCCAACCCGCCGACCGGCTGCCGCTTCCACACCCGCTGCCCCTGGCGGCAGGAGACCCTGTGCGACACCGATCGTCCGCAGCTGCGGGTGGTGGAGGTCGACGGCGTGAGCCCCGGCCACCGCGTCGCCTGCCACTTCGCCGAGCAGATCGCGTCCGGCGAGCTCCAGCCGCACGACGTCGACCCGAGCGCCACCGCGCCAGGGTTCGGCGCCTCGCCGCTCGACACCGGTGACGCGCCGCACGACTGGCACGTCACCGATCTTCCCTGAGGGCGACAACACCTGTCAGGTCGTCGTCACACGGGGTGAGGCAGCACCTCCCAACCACCGGACCGCGCCGCCCGTGACGGGTTCAGGTGCTGCGTCCGGCCTGCGCGCCGTCCTGCAGCGACTCGCTCCGGGGCAGGTCCGGGGGAGTACCGCCCTTGGTCGGGCAGAACTGGTGGAAGGAGCACCAGTCGCAGAGCCGTGACGGGCTGGGGCGCCAGTCGCCGGTCTGCTGGGCCAGCTGGATCGCCGCCCACAGCGCCTCGACCTTGCGCTCGGTGGCCCGCAGGTCGTCCTCGTCGGGCTCGTAGCGGACGATCTCGCCGTTGCCGAGGTAGATCAGCTGCAGCATCGACGGCACCACGCCGCGCAGGCGCCAGACCACGAGCGCGTAGAACTTCATCTGGAACAGCGCCTTGGCCTCGAAACCCTCACTGGGGCTGCGCCCGGTCTTGTAGTCGCTGATCCTGATGCGGCCGTCCGGTGCGACGTCGATGCGGTCGACGAAGCCGCGCAGCAGCAGCCGGGAGTCGAGGAGCGCCTCGACGTAGAGCTCGCGCTCGGCGGGCTCGAGGCGGCGCGGGTCCTCGAGGTCGAAGTAGCGGTCCAGCACGGTGCGGCACGACGTCAGCCAGGACGCGACGTCGGGGCCCTCGCCGCCGAACATGTCGGCCAGCGCCGGCTCCGCATCGAGGAGCGCGTCCCAGGCGGGCACGAGCATGTCGGCGGCCCGGTCGGGGGTGCGGTCGACGGCCGGCAGGTCGAAGAGGTCCTCGAGGACCTTGTGCACCACCGTGCCGCGGACGGCGTCGGGCGAGGGCTCCTCCGGGAGCCGGTCGATGGTGCGGAAGCGGTACATCAGCGGGCAGGTCATGAAGTCGCCGGCCCGGCTGGGGGAGAGGGCGCCGAGCACGTCGACACCGTCCACCGGCGTGGAGATCCGCTCCGCGGGGGACTCGGCGTCGGAGGGCCTAGGTGCGGGGGGCAGCGGCGCGGGGATCGACATGACGCGGCCACCCTAGGCGAGCCGTACGACAGTCCCGATCAGGCGGAGGCCGGGTCGGTGCCATTGGCTAGGGTCGTGCCGTGCCCGATGACACGCCCGGCCCGTCCGCTCCCGAGGGGCAGGCCTCTCCTCGCGTCCCGCGTGCGCCGGGCACGCTCCGGATCGGGTCGATCGCCGGCATCGACGTGCTGATCACCAGCTCGTGGTTCATCGTGGCGCTGCTGATCTCGCTGACGTTCGCCCCCCGCATCGAGCAGGTCGAGCCCGGCCTGGGGTTCTGGAAGTACGTCGCCGGACTGGTCTTCGCCGTCGTCCTCTACCTCTCGGTCCTGCTCCACGAGGCGTCCCACGCCGTCACGGCGCAACGGCTGGGCTACGGCGTCACGTCGATCACGCTGCACTTCCTCGGCGGGATGACCGAGATCGACGGTCAGTCGCGCCGGCCCCGCCACGAGTTCTGGATCGCGGTGGTCGGCCCGCTGACCTCGATCGCGGTCGGGCTCGCCGCCGCGGGTCTCTGGTGGGTGACCCCCGCGGGTCTGCTGCGGGAGGCCGTGTGGAGCCTCGCGGCCGCCAACCTCGTGATCGGCGTGCTCAACCTGGTGCCCGGCCTGCCGCTCGACGGGGGCCGCGTGCTGAAGGCGCTCGTGTGGGGTGCGTCCGGCAACCAGCACCGCGCCACGATCGTCGCCGCGTGGGGCGGCCGGCTGGCGGCGCTGGCGCTGCTCGCCTGGCCTGTCGTGCAGGAGCCGCTGACCGACGTCGAGCCGACGATCCTCGACCTGGTCCTGGTCTTCATCCTCGGCCTGTTCCTCTGGACCGGGGCGACGGCCGCCATGGCCCACGCCCGGCTCCGCCAGCGCCTGCCCGCGCTGGTCGCACGCCCGCTCGCGCGTCGTACGATCACCGTTCCCGAGGACCTGCCGCTGGGCGAGGCCGTGCGCCGCGCGCAGGAGGCGCAGGCGGGCAGCATCGTCACGGTCGCGCCCGACGGCCGGCCGCTGGGCATCGTCAGCGAGGCGGCGGTGACCGCCATGCCGGCCGAGCGCCGTCCGTGGGTGCCGGTGTCGACGGTCGCGCGGGCGATGGAGGAGGGGCTGACCCTCCCGGCGACCGTGGCAGGGGAGGAGCTGATCCTCGCCATCAGCAGGCGACCCGCGGCGGAGTACCTCCTCGTCGAGGAGGACGGACGGATCTACGGCGTGCTGTCCACGGCCGACGTCGACCGGGCCTTCCGGGAGAACGCCGCCGGCTGAGTGGAACGGGCCCCTGGCCACTAGTCTGCGCGGCATGTCCGAGCAGTCTCCCGACGTCCCCGCCGAAGCCTGGTCCGGTGTCCACCGCGGCCCCCTGCGTGAGGGGGAGTGGGTCCGGCTGACGGACCAGAAGGGCCGCAAGCACAACTTCGAGCTGGTCGCCGGCAAGCGCTTCTTCTCGAACAAGGTACACCTCGACCACGACGACCTGATCGGCCGCGACGTGGGCTTCACGGTGACCTCCTCGGCCGGCGGCCAGTACCTCGTGTTCCGGCCCCT
>CAZDAO010000482.1:0-3499 GCA_964503015.1 uncultured Nocardioides sp.
CCTGCTCGCGGGACTCGGCCGCCTCGTTGTGCTCCATGACCGGAGGCTAGTGGTCCTCAGCCGCGGTCGTCGCGCCCCAGGCCCGCGTCGCGCGCCCGGATGATCACCTCGGCCCGGTCGGTGGCCTGCAGCTTGGCCAGGATGCTGGTGATGTTGTTGCGGATCGTCTTGGGGGAGAGGAACAGCTGCTGGGCGATCTGCCCGTTGTTGCGGCCCGCGGCGATGAGGTCGAGGACCTCGGTCTCGCGCTCGGTCAGCTCGGGGAACGGCCGCTCCGGACGGTCGGTGGGAGCGAGCACCTCGGCGATGCGTGCCGCCAGCGAGGCGCCGAAGACCACCCCGCCGGCGTGCACCGTCGAGATCGCCCGCACGATCTCGTCCTGCTCCGCGCCCTTGCGCAGGTAGCCGCGCGCGCCGGCCCGCAGCGCCGCCAGCACCGTGCCGTCGTCCTCACCCATGGTCAGCACGAGCACCCCCGTCCCTGGGTGCGCGGCAGCCACCGCGCGGGTCGCGTCGATCCCGTTCATCACCGGCATCTGGACGTCCATGACCACCACGTCGGGCCGGTGCTCCTCGACCAGCGCGACCGCCTCGGCCCCGTCGGCGGCCCGCGCGACCACCTCGATCCCGTCGAGCGGGTCGAGCAGCGACGCGAGCCCGTCGCGGTAGACCGGGTGGTCGTCGGCGATCAGGAGGCGGATGGGCCGGGTCGGCTCGGTCACGCGGTGCTCCTCTCGGGCGCGGTGCCGCGACCGTACGGCAGGACGGCGCGCACCGTGGTGCCACCGGTGTCGGGGCAGACGACCTCGCAGCGGCCGCCGAGCTCCTCGGCGCGCTCTCGCAACGACAGCAACCCCACCCCGGCGGTCACGTCGGCGCCGATGCCACGTCCGTCGTCGGCGACGGTGACGTCGAGGGCGGTGTCGCCCGCCACGAGGCGTACGTCGACCCGCTGCGCGCCGGCGTGCCTGACCACGTTGGCCAGCGCCTCCGCCACGATCCGGTAGGCCGCCACCTCCACGGCCGCCGGCAGCCCGGTGGTCCCGACCGCGGAGACGGTCACCTCCACGGCCGGGCGCACCCGGTCGGCCTGCTGCCGCACGGCTGCCTCGAGGCCGAGGTCGTCCAGCGCCGGCGGTCGCAGGTCGTGCACGAGTCGTCGTACGTCGTCGAGCGCGTCGCTGACCTCCGCGCGGGCCAGGCCCAGGAGCTCACGCGCGCGACCGGGATCCGCGTCGACGGCGTTGCCGGCCGCTTGCAGGCGCAGCGCCACGCCGCCGAGCGCGGGGCCGAGCCCGTCGTGGAGGTCGCGCCGGATGCGACGGCGGTCGTCCTCGCGACCGAGCACCAGCCGCTCGCGGCTCTCCTGCAGCTCGGTGGCCAACAGCCGGGCGCGGATCGCCACCGCGGCCTGGCGGACGAGGTCGACCAGCAGTCCCTGGTCGCGGTGGGAGAGCATCGACCGGAAGCCCTGCACGGGGAGCACCAGCCGCCCCACCCGCTCGCCCTGGTAGGCGATGTCGATCTCCTGGACCTCCGCGGGCGCGGGGCCGTGCGACGCCGACAGCAGCCCGCCGTCCGGGGTGACCACCTCGACGCGGACGTGGCCGACCTTGAAGGTCTCGGCGACCGCGCCGGCCAGCGCGGGGAGCTGCTCGTCGATGGTGCCGGTGGTCTCGAGCCGCGCCGCCAGGCCGGTCACCGCGCCGTAGCGGTCGGTGCGGCGCCCGAGCAGGAGCCGGCGTACGAGGGATCCCAGCCAGGAGCGGAGCGGACCGTAGACGACGACCGCGAGCACGAGCACCACGAGCGTCGCGTCGCGCTCGTCGAGCCGGTCGCCGAGCAGCGCCGTCCCTGCGCCCAGGACCAGCACGTCGACGGCGACCACCACGGCCGCCACCGCGGCCGTGGTGAGCGTCCACGCGACCAGCGCGTCGACGTCGCCGAGGCCCGGGCGCAGCAGACCGATGGTCACCGAGACGGCGAGCGCGGCGACGGCGAGGTCGAGCAGGATCGTGGTGACGAGGCCGCCGACCGACAGGGTCGCGCCGGCCGCGACCATCAGGACGCACATGATGCCGGCCCACAGCAGCCAGCGGAGCTGGGTCCGCTCGGCCTGCGGGGCGTCGCGGTGGCGCACCCACACGAGGGCCACCGCGCCGACGATCGACCCCAGGGTCAGCACCTGGCCGACACGCAGCATCGTCTCGGCCACGCCGTCGGACCACGGGAACGGCACCAGCTCGGTGGAGCCGACGGGCTCGCCGGCCCCGAAGACCACGGAGTCGGGCGCCAGCAGCAGCAGGACCGGGAGGGCGACCGACGCCACCAGCACGGCGACCGCGACCCGGCGCCACCGGCCCGGCAGGAGCGCGCCGGTGGGGTAGAGCAGGAGCAGCGCGACCAGCCCGGAGAGCAGGAACGCTCCCACGCGGGCCACGAACCAGAACGCGACGTCGGTGCCGGGCAGGTCGTGGGCCAGGGAGTAGGCCACCCAGCCGTAGAGAGCCCCGTCGAGCGTCCACGCCACCGCGACCACGCCGAGCAGCCGGCCGACCGCGTCCCCCGGACGGGTCGCGAGCACGACCACGGACGCGACCGCGAGGAGCAGGCCCGGCAGGGCCGTGGACGTGGCCGGCTCGGTGGTCGCGGCCGCCCGCTGGGCGTCGGTGGTGGCGAGGTCGAGCCACAGCGAGGCGGCGACCGACGCGAGCGACGCCACCGCCACGACGACGGGCTCGAGGACTCTGCGCACGCGAGCAGTATCACCGCGCGGGTGTCCCGTCGTCCCAGGACCGCGGTCCCTGCCACGGGGGACTCCCGCGCGGGACGGCGAGGGGACCGCTCTCCCTGCCGCTCGGGTCGGCGGGACCGCGAACGTTCTGGGTGTGCCGCCGACCGCGGCCCGACACCCACGACACGACAGGAGTCACGACCGTGACGATCCAGCACTCACCCGCTCCCGCCCGCTCCGACGTCGCGGCTCGCGACGCCGGGGTCCCCGTCGCCCGCCGGCCGTACGCCGTCCACGGCGCGGTCCTCACCGCCGGCGCCCTCGCCTGGGCCGGCACCATGGCCGTCGTCGGCATCGACCCTCAGTCCCACGGCGACGAGCTCGCCTTCTCGATCTCGTCGGGACTGTTCCAGGTCGGGCTGCTCTTCCTGCTGCGCACCCTGTGGCGGACCCGGGCCCTCGGCACCGGCCGCGTCGCGCGTTTCGTCCTGCGGGCGGAGGCCGTCGCCATCGGCCTCGCCATCGGCTCGACGGCGAGCGACGGGCTCGGCCTGACCGACTTCGACAAGGTCCAGTACGTCGTCCTCGACGCCTTCTGGCCGCTGTCGATGCTCGGCATGTTCCTCATCGGCATCCGGATCGCGATCGCCGGCCGCTGGAAGGGTCTCTCGCGCTTCTGGCCGATGGTCGCCGAGAGCTGGGCCGTCGTCGTGATCCCGACCCTGGGCATCTTCGGCGACACCGCCGCCCACGTCGTGGCGGTCG
>CAZDAO010000483.1:0-3494 GCA_964503015.1 uncultured Nocardioides sp.
GGGTCTCGTCCTCGCCGGCGCCGAGCGGCGCCCAGCCGGCCTTGTCGAGCAGCGCCACGCCGCTCATCGTCAGCACGACCACGATGCCGCGGCGGATGAACGACTGCGGGACGCGCGGGGCGATCGCCGAGCCGATCAGCGTGCCCGGGACCGAGCCGAGGACAAGAGGGATCAGGATGCCCCAGTCGAGGCCGTGCAGCACGATGCTGGAGATCGCTGCGGCGAGCACGAGCGGCACCGCTTGGACCAGGTCCGTGCCGACGAGCTTCACGGCCGACAGGCCGGGGTAGAGCATCAGCAGCGCGATCATGATGACCGAGCCCGACCCGACGCTGGTGATGCCGACCAGCAGGCCGCCGAGGGCGCCGACGAGGAGCGTGGGGACCGGTCGGATCGTCGGGTTGTCGTCGGGGTGCTCGCCCCCGCGCACCCGGAGCAGGTTGAGGTAGAGGCGCAGGGCGTACGTCGCCGCCGCGAGGAGGAGCGCGAAGCCGATGCACAGCTTGAGGGTGTCGTCGATGTCCTCGGGTGAGACGACCCACGACACCAGGTGTGGCCCGAGCAGCGCCATCGGGATCGACCCGATCATCAGCCACTTGGCGAGCTGCATGTTGGGTGAGCCCTCGCGCTTGTGCACGATCGCGCCGCCGGTCTTGTAGATCGCGGCGGCGGTCAGGTCGGCGGTCACCACCGTCGCCGCCTCGCCGACGCCCAGGAAGATCAGGGCGGGCGTCATCAGCGCGCCGCCGCCCATGCCCGTCAGCCCGACCACGATGCCGACGATGAAGCCGGCGGCGAGGATCGAGAAGAAGGTGGCGGTGATCCAGTCCATCAGCTCTCCTGCTCGGGTGCGGCCCGGTCGGCCAGCCGGGGCACGATCTCGCCCAGCATGGCAGTGATTGTGCCGGTCGCCTGCTGGCAGGCCGCTGCCCCGCGCCGGTAGGGGTCGGCCACGTCGTCGGCCGGGCGCGGCGGGGTGCGCCGCGCACCCGCCTCGGCCACGAGCTCGCGTCCGGTCAGGTCCGGGACCTGCGCGATGGTGGCCGCGAACTGCCCGAGCGTGAACACCTTCCGGTGCAGCTGCGGGTGGTCCTCGAGGATGTGGGTGCGGTGCGCGTTCTCCGCCGTCAGGACCAGGTCGGCCTCGGCGAGGATCTCCGCCGTGAGCCGGCGGCTGCGGAACTCGCCGCCGAGGCCGGGGGTGAGCGTGACGGCCATGTCGTCGTTGATCGGGTGGTCGTCGTAGCCGTGGGTGCCGGCGCTCGCGAACCGCACGCTCGCGCCCTCGCCCGCCATCTCGCGGGCGAGCAGCTCCATCACGGGCGAGCGGCAGATGTTGGCCGTGCAGACGAAGAGCACCGAGAGGGGCTCGCTCATGCGGTGGCCTCCGCCGGGCCGGTCAGGTGGAGGTAGCCGGCCTCGTCGAGCGCGACCAGTACGTCGTCGAGGGCGTCCTCGATGGATCGGCCGGTCGTGTCGACGCGCACCGCCGGGGCCTCGGGCTCCTCGTAGGGCGAGGAGATGCCGGTGAACTCGGGGATCTCGCCGGCCCGCGCCTTGGCGTAGAGGCCCTTGCGGTCGCGTCGCTCGCACTCCTCCAGCGGGGTGGCGACGTGGACGAGGAAGAAGGCGCCGCCGGCGGCCTCGACCAAGTGCCGCACCTGGTCGCGGGTCTCGGCGAAGGGCGCGATGGGCGAGCACACCGCGACGCCGCCGTGGCGGGCGATCTCGGCGGCCACCCAGCCGATGCGGCGGATGTTGGTCTCCCGGTCGGCCTTGGAGAACGTCAGGCCCGCGGACAGGTGGCGGCGTACGACGTCGCCGTCGAGGCTGGTCACCGTGCGGCCGCCCTGCTCGAGGAGGCGGTCCATGAGCGCGCGGGCGAGCGTGGACTTGCCGCTGCCGGAGAGGCCGGTGAAGAAGAGGACGAGCCCCTGCTCCTCGGGCTCGGGCCGGTCCTCCTCCACGATGGCGGCGATCGCGTCGGGGTACGGGGTTTCGAGGCTCGTCGCTGGCGCTCCTCGCACCTCAACCGCCGGGGTGGGCGAGGCGGGCGAGGTGGGCGAGGTGGGCGAGGTGGGCGAGGCGAGGGCGTGGACGGGGTCGGGGCCGGCGTAGGTCGCGACCACCTGCGCACCGAGGTCGTGGTCGGTCGCGGCGTCGCCGTGGGAGGGCAGGGGTACGGCGATCACCGCGGCGTCGCCGAGGAGGTCGGCGGCCGCCAGGGTCGCGCGGACCAGCGCGACGGGGGAGAGGGACGGGGTGCCGGTGCCCATCAGGGCGACCAGCACGACGCGGCCGAGGCCGCGCAGGTCGTCGAGGTCGGCCTCGGTGAGCGCGTCGACGACCGGTACGAACGTGGCACCCGCGTGCTGCTCGCGGGCCTGGGCCGGGGTGAGGTGCAGCCGGCGGAAGGGGCCGTACTGCGCGTGCGTGAGCGGCTCCAGCGAACCGTCGGCGGAGACCCGCGCGAGCGGGAGGCCCTCGGGGTCGACCAGCTCGGCCTCGGTGGCACCGTCGGGGAGCGCCAACGTCACCGGTGAGCCGGGCTCGTTGAAGCGGGTGACGGGCGCGTAGGCGCCGGAGACGAGGAGCTCGAGGTCGTCGAGCTCGGTCGGCGTCGGGCAGTGCTGGATCACCCGCGCATCCTCTCAGACCTGCGGTCGGTAGCCTGCGCCCATGTCTGCTGGTCTGCCCGTCGTCGCCGAGATCGTCCGCTCCGGGTTCGTGGAGGGTCACCACTACGGATCGATCGTCGCGCTGGCCGCCGACGGGTCGGTGGACTGGTCGGTGGGAGCGGTCGACGTGCCGGTACTGCCGCGATCGAGCAACAAGCCGGTTCAGGCGCTCGCCATGCTGGAGCTCGGCCTGGACCTGCCGCCGGAGCTGGTGGCGCTGGCCTGCGCGTCGCACTCCGGCGAGCCGTTCCACCTCGAGGGCGTACGCCGCATCCTGGCCTCGGCGGGCCTCGACGAGGCCGCGCTTCAGACCCCGCCCGACTACCCGCTCGACGACGACGCACGCGAGGCGGTCGTCCGCGGCGGCGGGACGCGGTCGCCGATCCTGATGAACTGCTCCGGCAAGCACGCCGCGATGCTCGCGACCTGCGTGCTGAAGGGGTGGGACACCGCGACCTACCTCGCCCCCGACCACCCGCTGCAGGCGGCGATCGCGGAGACGTTCGCCCGGCTGACCGGGGAGCCGGTCACGACGGTCGCCGTCGACGGCTGCGGCGCGCCGCTGCTGTCGACGTCTCTGGTCGGGCTGGCGCGAGCCTTCGCCGCCCTTGCCACCGCGACGGACGGCCCCGCGCACCGGGTCGCATCGGCGATCCGGCAGCACCCGGAGTACGTCAGCGGCACGACGCGTGACGAGCTCCGCCTGCACCGTGCGGTCCCCGGGCTGATCGGCAAGGCCGGAGCCGAGTCGTGCTATGCGGTCGCGCTGCCCGACGGCCGGGCGTGGGCGCTGAAGACCGACGACGGCGCCGCCCG
>CAZDAO010000484.1:0-3487 GCA_964503015.1 uncultured Nocardioides sp.
GGCCGGCCCAGCCGGGTGCTCGTCGCCTGAGGGTCTACCTACGACGCAGGAGCCCGTCCTCCGCAGGCTGCGGAGGACGGGCTCGTGCGTCGATCGAGGGTCAGCGGCGCTTCTTGGGCTCCACCCTGATCTTGAGGTACCCGTGCTTCTCGCCGAGCACCCGGATGAGCGTGCCGGTCTTCGGGACGTCCACGCTGTACCACCCGGGCTGGTAGCGGCCGGGGTGCCGCAGCACCTTGGGCGTCGCCGGGTCGTTGTCGTGGTCGACGAGGACCTCGTCGCCATCGGTGCCGTACCACCAGGTCTTCGTGTCATCGAAGGTCGACACCGCCGGCCTGCTCGGGATCCTCCCGGTCTGGAGCTCGGCGCCGGTGATCGTGCCGTCACCGTTGAGGTCAACCTCGCGGCGCAGGGTGATCCGGTCCGTCCGGTCGAACCCGAACGTCGAGTCGTAGGACAGGATGCGCGGACGCATCAGCGTGCCGTCGGCCCAGTGGCTGAGCAACGGGTGCGCGTCCACCGGCAGGACGAGGCCCTCGCCCGGGTGGTCGCCGACGTTGTTGTCGCCCTGGGAGGAGTCCCAGTAGGTGACGAGCATGCCGTCCTGGTAGGGGTAGTGCTCCACCCAGTCGGGCTTCGTGACCGGGTAGGAGAAGTTGTACGCCGACTCGAGCGAGGCGTCGTAGCCGTCGTACTGGCGGTTCTCGGCGATGTAGGCGTTGAAGAACGTCTCCACCTCCGAACCCGTGGTGGTGCGGAACCCGCTGAAGGTCCACCCCTCGTCCTCGGTCTCGGCGGTGCCGATGACGGCGCCGTCGACGGCGATGTCGTCGACCCGGAAGCCGCTCTCCACCGCCGCCCCGTCGGTCTGGTAGCGGAAGCGCACCTGGGTGGTGCCCGCCGGCAGCGTCGCCGTCAGGTCCGTCCAGCCCGCCGAGTCACCGGTGATCCCGGCCCCGCTGTTGTTGAAGCCGCTCTGGTTGTGGCCCGCGTGCGTCGTGGAGTCGGACAGGTTGGTCATCACCGGGGTCCACGTCGTGCCGTCGGCGGACGCCTCGAGGAAGGCGTAGTCCCACTCGGCCTCGATCTCGTAGCTGACCTTGGCCGTGAGGGCGGTGCCGGTGATGCCCGCCTTCGTCATCGTGGTGTTGAGGTTGTCGCCCTGGGTCGACCAGAAGAACCGCTGGCCTGAGCCCGGTGCCGGGGCTCCCAGCTCGAGCGGGACCTCCTTGTCCGGCAGGACCGCGAAGACCGCCTGCTTGGCGTTCTTGGTCGCCGGCACGTTGGCGCCGAGCTTCTCGGTCTTCTTCTCCCCCGGCTGGACCACCGTGTAGAACGGGCCCTGGTCACCCTGGGCGTCGAGCCAGCCGAGCTGGAAGAGCTCCCACGCGCCGAGGTCGGTGGGCGCGTCGCCGATCGTGTCGCCACCGTCGCCGATGTTGGCGCCCGAGGACATCAGGCTCCAGAACGCGGTGTTGTTCTCCGCGCCTCCGGTGTTGCCGGAGGTGTCGTAGAGGTCCGGCAGGCCGAGGTCGTGGCCGAACTCGTGCGCGAAGACTCCGAGGCCTCCGTTCTCGGGCTGGATGGTGTAGTCACCGACCCAGACGCCGGTGGGGTTGTTCGGCACCGGGTTGGCGGGGTTGGCGCCGAGGCCGTAGGCGCCGCCGTTCGAGCCGATGTTCACGCCCGTCAGGCCGCCGGGGCCGCCGGCCTGGAGGTTGGAGTACCAGCGGTGGCTCCAGATCGCGTCCGAGCCGTAGATCGGGTCGGCGGCCGCCTCGTCGCCGCCCGCGTGGACGATCTGGAAGTGGTCGATGAAGCCGTCGGGCTCCTGGAAGTTGCCGTCCTCGTCGACGTCGTAGCGGTCCTGGACGTCGAAGGTCTTGAGGTAGTCGGTGATCTGGGCCATCGTCTGGCCGCTGTCGAGCTGGTCCTGCACCCACACCGCGAGTGCGTCACGGATGAGCGCCTTGGTCGATGCGCAGGTCGTCACGGGCGTGCCGGGCGGGTTGCCGCAGAAGCCCCGGCCGTAGAGGGCCTGGTTGTAGGGCACCTTCACCCACTCGGTGACGTCGCCCTCGACGGAGTAGCGGCCCGAGGACTGGCGCTCGTAGTACTTCGCCATCCGGTTGAAGTACATGTCCTCGTAGTGCTCGCGGCTGAAGTCGTCCTGCCAGATCGTCGTGTTGTCCGTGGCCCGGTCGGGCTCGGGGATCTGGTTGTGGAGCGGACCGTCGAAGGTCTGCGGCTGGGGGTCGGGGAGCGGGAAGCCGTTGGCGGGCGGGTCCACGAAGCGCTTGTCCGTGGCGGTCTCGTAGCGCTGGTCGCCGAACTCGGCGAGCACGACGAAGATCCGGTCGGTGCCCTCGCGCTCGAGCGGCACCTCCTGGTTCTGGCCGCGGCCGCGGAACGGGTTCTTGCCCTCCGCCTTGCGCTCGAGGGCGGCGGCGAGCTGTGCCTCGCGCTTGTGTGCGATCTCGAGCGGGTGCTCGGGCTCGTGGCCGGCGGCGGGGCGCTCGGAGGCCTGGTCCTCGGACGGGACGTTGGTGGCTTGCTTGTTCGACGGCTTCGTCGGCTGCGCTGTGCTCGGAGCGGCCACGGCCATGCCTGCGGTCAGCAGGCCGGCGGCGGCCACCGCCACAGCAAGGCGCCGAGCCTTGCGGGGGTGAGTCACGGGGGTTCCTCAGGATTTCTTCCGGCAAGGCTCGCCGAGCACGCGAAATCCGAGTGTCCGAGACGTTCCTTGCACGAGGCGGGGGTCGACACGGTTGTGAGGACCCGACCGTGATCCTGTGCTGTGGCCTGCCTCACAGGGAACGTCACAGCGGGCGAAATCCCGGCATCGTTACCGGATCGTGACCTGGGTCTGGACCGGCCCCAGCGCCGCGTGAGGCCGGCCGCGGACCCTCAGGACAGGTCGACTGCGCGGACCGAGTCGGCCTTGATGGCCTCCTCGATCTCGGCGAGCGTGCCACCCGGGATGGCCGAGTCGACGCTCAGCGCGACCAGCGCAGCGCCGCCCTTGTCCTGTCGCGACACCTGCATGCCGGCGATGTTGACGGCCGCATCGCCCAGGATGCCCCCCACGACGCCGACCATGCCGGGACGGTCCTCGTAGGTGAGGAACGCGAGGTGGGTGGTGGGCTCCAGGTCGACGTCGAAGCCGTTGACCTCGACCAGGCGCTCCTTCTGCGCGATGCCGACGAGGGTGCCGCTGACCGAGACCTGGGTGCCGTCGGCGAGCGTGCCCCGGATGGTGATCAGGTTGCGGTGGTCGGGGCTCTCGGCCTCGGTCACCAGCCGCACCTCGGTGCCGCGCTCGGCGGCCAGGAGGGGCGCGTTCACGTAGGACACCTGCTCCTCGACGATGTCGGCGAAGACGCCCTTCAGCGCGGCCAGCTCGAGCACCTTGACGTCGAACTCGGTGATCTCTCCGCGGACCTCGACGTCGATCTGCTGGGCGACCTCGCCGGCGAGGGCGGTGAAG
>CAZDAO010000485.1:0-3483 GCA_964503015.1 uncultured Nocardioides sp.
ACCTCGGGTTCCACGCCTCGCGCATGGACCCGCGTCCCGAGGACCGCAAGGAGGGCGAGATCGCCGAGGGAGCCGGCGAGCTGGGCTTCTTCCCGCCCTACTCCTGGTGGCCGCTGTGGTGTGCCCTCGCGCTGGGTGTCATCGTCTACGGCACCGCCTTCGCGGCGTGGTGGCTGGTGATCATCGGCTTCACCCTCGGTGCGGTGGTCCTCTGCGGCTTCGTCTTCGAGTACTACCGGGGTGAGCACGCGCACTGAGCGCGCCGGCCCGTCGAATTCGGATGAACCCCTCCACGCCGTACGCTGGAGGGGTTCGTCCGTCTCATGCTGTTCCAGGGGGTCTCGTCGCATGCGTCTCCGTGCGTCCCTGCCCACGTCCACGCGCCGCCCGGGCCGCGCTCGTACGGTCGCCGCCGCCGCCCTGCTGATGGTGGCCGGCCTCGCCGGCTGCTCGTCCGCCGGGGGCAGCTCGTCGCCCGACGGTCCCGCGGCCGACGCCGCGTCGGAGTCGGCCAGGCCCGACCCGGTACGCCTGACCACGAGCTTCCGCGACGCACGCGCGGTGCCGATCGACGCCCCCGTCACCGTGGGCGCCACCGGCGGCACGCTCGGCAGCGTGAAGGTGACGTCCGCCGCCGGTGAGCTCCCGGGCGCCGTGCACGATGGCTCCTGGTCGTCGTCCGCGGCTCTCGAGCCGGGCACGGCCTACACGATCACGGCGAACGCCGAGCGCTCCGACGGCGCCAGCGTGGAGCGCACGCGCACCTTCCGCACGGTGGACCTCTCGCTCGACGAGCAGACCTATGCCGCCGTCGCCCCGCTCGACGGTGAGACGGTCGGCGTCGGGATGCCGGTGGTGGTCACCTTCGACGTCCCCGTGACCGACAAGGCGCTGTTCGAGAAGCACATGCACGTCACGAGCAGCCCTCGGCAGAAGGGCTCCTGGTACTGGCTGAGCGACCAGGAGGCGCACTACCGGCCGGCGAGCTACTGGAAGGCCGGCACGGACGTCGACGTCCACCTCGAGATCAACAGCCTGCCCGCCGGCAACGGCATCTACGGCCAGGAGGACCGCCGGGTGTCCTTCCACGTCGGTGACGCCCACGTATACAAGGTCAACGCGCAGACCCACCAGATGCAGGTCTTCTCCAACGGCGAGCTGCTGCGGACCCTGCCGATCACCACCGGCAAGCCCGGGTTCACCACACGCTCGGGCACCAAGGTGATCATGGAGAAGTTCGACCAGAAGCGGATGAACTCCGAGACGGTCGGCATCAACCGCAACAGCCCCGAGGCCTACGACATCGACGACGTCCAGTGGGCGATGCGGGTGACCTACTCCGGCGAGTTCATCCACGCCGCCCCGTGGTCCGTCGGCTCCCAGGGGCGTGCCAACGTCTCGCACGGCTGCACCGGCATGTCGACCGCCGACGCCGGCTGGCTCTACGCGATGAGCCGCCGCGGCGACGTGGTCGAGTACACCGGCACCGACCGTCCGATGACCCTCGAGAACGGCTACGGCGACTGGAACCTGTCGCCGGCCGCGTGGAAGCAGGGCTCGGCCCTCTCCTGAGCCGGTTCGTCCCGAGGCCCCCGCGAGGGTGGCGGCACACGACATCGGCCCCGCGAAGGTGGCGGCACACGACATCGTTCGGGGCCTCGGGATGTCGTCTGCCGCCATGGACGCGAGCGCATTGACGTGTGCCGCCACCTTCGGCGGGTGTTCGGAGGGACGGCAACCGTCCACAGCGACGCATCGGGCACCTGAATCCACAGCCAGGAGGCCTCGCGCTGGAAGGGCGTCGGCGCCTCGCTGCAGTGTCGCCCACATGACTCGCCGAGCTCCCGATGCCCGACCGGATGCACCTGCCCTGCGCGGCCACCCTCGTCTGCGCGCCTACGTCCGCGAGTCGTACGCCGTCCACCGACGCGTGGACCTGGGAGACGGCCTGTGCGCTGAGCTGCAGGCGTGGCAGCTCCTGATGACCGAAGCCGGCTGCTTCACCGCGCTGACGAGCGCCGCGGTGAGGGGCTGGTGGATGCCTCCCATCCCCGCCGGCACGCCGGTGTTCATGGCTCTCGAGGTCGACGATCCCCGGCCGATGCGCGTCGGCGTGCGCACGAGCAGGCACACGCGCGAGGTGGCACGAGAAGAGCTCGACGGCCTGCGGTGTGCGTCGACGCCGGAGACCCTGCTGGCGTGTCCGAGGTGGTTGTGCTTGCTCGACCTCGTGGTGCTCATCGACTGTGCATTTGCGCAGGGAGGATTGCGACATCGACCAGATCCGGGCGGTGATCGGCCCTCGGCGACCCGGAACGGTCGCGCTGTCACCAGCGCTGGGCCTTGCCGATGGACGGTCCGAGTCGCCGTACGAGACCCTGCTCCGCCTGCTGCACGTGCTGTGCGGCGTCGAGGTGGAGCCCCAGTACGCCGTGCTGGACCAGGCGGGCGACGAGGTCGCACGCGCCGACCTCCGGATCGTCGGCACACGCCGTCGGGCCAGGCCGAGTTCCTCGAGCGCGTCGTGCCGCGGCTGCCCACCCGGCGCCGGCCCGCAGGCGGCGCGGACGACGCCGCCTGACGTCGCGCCGGCGCAGCGGACCGGGGCCCGGCTGTGACGCGACGGTGGCGGCACACCGCATCGGGGCGGCTCTCCTTGGCGGCACACGACACGTCGGACGCGCCCGGGGATGTCGTGTGCCGCCACCTTCGGCGTCGGGATGTCGTGTGCCGCCACCTTTGGCGGTCGGGATGTCGTGTGCCGCCACCTTCGCGGCCCGACACGCCTGATCGCGCGCGAAGGGCCCGCCGGGATGATCCCGGCGGGCCCTCGTCACGTCACACGTGGGTGCTCAGTGGTCGCGCAGCGGCACCTCGTCCGTGTCGCGGAGGCGGTGGTCGTCGAACTGGTGCCCGTCGACCGGGTGGTCGAGGCCCGAGGCGAGCTCCGCCTCGTGGGCCGCGTGGTGGTGCGCCTCCTCGAGCTCGGCGGCCGTCGGCTTCTGCACGTTGTGCTCGTACATCCACCGCGACAGGCGGGCCCGCAGCCGCTCGGAGCGGCTGTTGGGGGCGGCCACACCGGCGGCGTCGGTCTCGCCGCTGCCGGTGAAGACCTCGTCACGGTCACGCGCGGTGAGCGTGTAGGCGGTCTTCGGGTTGATCGGCAGGTGCCGCTCGGCGTACTGGCCCTCGGGGGAGCGGGTGATGATGCCCGTCTCGAAGCCGTGGAGCAGCTTCTCGTTGTCGTGGCGCTGCAGCGAGATGCACCAGCGCCGCGTGATCCAGAACGCCAGGAGCGGGCCGAGGAAGATCGCGACGCGCATGAAGTACGTGATCTGGTTGATGCTGGCGTGCAGCTTGATGGCGATGATGTCGTTGCCACCGGCCGCCCAGGCGAGGCCGTAGAAGGTCATCAGGGCGACCATGACCGCGGTGCGCGTGGGCGCGTTGCGCGGACGCTGGAGCAGGTGGTGGTCGCGCTTG
>CAZDAO010000486.1:0-3471 GCA_964503015.1 uncultured Nocardioides sp.
TCTGATCGGAACTTTGTGTAGTAGCGGGGGCAGGATTTGAACCTGCGACCTCTGGACTCACAGTTCGGTAGTGTCGGGCCGCGAACCTGCTTGATGATTCTTGCTGTCTCGTGCTCTGACCTGCGCAAACGCGCAGCGAACTAGGCGACGGCGCTCACTCCTCTTGATGCTATCTGACGTCGCTCGATGGCTTACGACACCGTTTTCGGGACATAAACGTGGCATGGCTCGAATCTGTCCTGTCCCCATCCGATCTAGTGGCCCCCAGTTCACCACTGTCGACTAGGTGTGATGTCCAGGGAGGCCGTCTGGCCTGGCTAACATCCCGACGAGCTGTCTCGTCTACCTCACAGCAACTCAGGACCGACATCCGTGTGGCCACGGGGAGGGGTGGAGATGGAACCGCGAGACCAAGCGGCCTCTCGGCCGGACGTTGAGCGCGCGCGCCCCGACGTCGAAGCGCTCTACCTGCAGCACAAGGACGCCATGTGGGGGATGGCTCTGAGCATGCTGCGCGGCGACACGAACCAGGCCAAGGACGTCATTCAAGAAGTAGTGCTCGCGCTGGCCGCGAAGCGGCCCCGTGACGTCGACAACTGGGAGGCCTACCTCGTGACCGCGGTAAAGCTGAAGATCCGCGACCTGTGGAAGTCGGCGAGACACCGGCGAGAGCGTCTGCGGCTGGAGGAGATCACCCCGATCGAGGGCGAACGGCTTGGAGCCGACGACTTGGGTCTCGACCCCGCGGTACTAGTCGAGGAGGACCACGAGCGCAGCACGACCGTCACCGAAGTGCGTGAGGCTCTTGCTGAGCTCCGAGTGACCCACCCCGACGCTCACTACGTCTTCGTGCAGGTCAAGGCTGAGGGCCGCACGTCGCAGGACGTGGCCGCCGAGTTGGGAGTATCGGACTCCCGAGTACGGCAGCACGTGATGACAGCACGATCGGAACTGAGGAAGATCCTAGAAGCCCGAGGAGGTGAACGATGAACGAGAACGAATCCGAGCCGTCGAAGCAGTCCAAGCGGTCGGCAGCCGAGCCCAACAGAGCCCCGCGACCCGGAATCGGCCTACGGTGGACCAGCAGCCCTACCGAGCAACTCGAAGAGACCCTCGAACGTCTCCTGGCGACGCCGGCCGGACCGGAGCGTGATCGGCTGTTGACGTCGCTGCCACCCTACCAGCGCGAGGCGGTCGCGAAGATGCTCGAGATCGACGACCTGGTGTGGGCAGCAAGCCACGGGGCGCCACCGCTGCAGTCCGATCCGGTTGCCGCGATGCTCGGCCTGGTTCCCGATGCTTCCTTCCGCCTCGACTCGACCGCCTTCACCCAGCTGTGCTCGCGGCAAGGCGTGAAGCCGACGGCGCTGGCGGCACGGCTCAAGTCGCGGGGCTGGAAGGTCGAGGCCGCGGATCTGTTCCGGTGGCGGACCAGCGTGGCCTCCGATGTCTCCCCCGCACTGATCCGGGTGATCGGCGAGGAGCTGGGCGTAAGCCCGGACGACCTCATCGCGCCGCCAGCTGCCCAGCGCGCGGTCCTCGACACCGTGGCCGAGCGAGTGACGGCGACCAAACGGTTCAGCGACCTGGTGCAGCGGTTCGCGTTGGCGCAGCGGATCTCGCCGAGCATGGCGAACACGATGCTGCGCACGCGGATGCTGGCCACCGTGCAGCGCGGCGACGAGCCCGAGGTCGAGCAGATGCTGGAGTCCCTGGAGGTCCTGGTGCGCGCCCACGAGTCGGACTGAGCCGGCGAACGTCACCGACTCGGCGGACAGACCCAGGACTAGAGCAACGGCGCCGAGAAAGCAGATGAATCGGTGGAGACGATCGAGGAGTGCGTGGCAGCCGCCCTGGCCAGCATGAGCGCAGAGGCCCGGGCGCGGTTCGTGTTGAACCCACTGACCACCATGCGCACCGACCTGGGACTCAAGGTCGCCGCGGCCGACCACCTCACCGAGAAGCGTGCCGACGGCGGGGCGTGCGACGGGTTGTCCTTTCCCAAAGACGGCGTCATCCTCTACGCGCCAACGAGCCACTCGCGGCGGGAGAACTTCACGCTGGCCCACGAGCTCGGGCACTGGCTGGTCGAGCAGGTGTCAGAGATCTTCGACTGGCTGTTCTCTCAGACGGCGCCCGCGAAGGCGCTGGAGACGCTGTGTGACCGGATCGCGCAGCGTCTACTCCTCGCCGAGTCCGCAGTCGACCGCGTCGTGGCGGGCGGACCAGTCCGGGCCCAGCAAGTCGTCGACCTCTACCACGCGACACAGGCCAGCATCCCGGCCTGCGCGATCACGCTCGCTGCGCGCCTTCCCGGGCTAGGTGCGATCGTGGTGGTCGACGCCCCGACCAACTTGGACATCGACGATGACCTCGGCATGGGCTTCGCGGCGATCGGTTCGGAGAACCGCGGTGTCGTCCGGTACGCCAGCATCCGGCCGGACCCGCACCGTGGCTGGCCCAAGGTGTTTCCCTGGCCCGGTCAGGCAGTCCCGGCCGGCCACCCCCTGCGACACCTCCTGTCCGCCGGCCAGACACCTCCCTCCCAGCTACCGGCCGGCGGTGCGGGCGGGCTCAGAACGCTGCAGCAACGGTCGTTCTTGGCCACGCCTTGGGGCGAACGGGCAGCATTCTACCTCGATGCCGTCGCGATCTCGCCGCGCCGAGCCATCGGGGTCTTCGCCGACACCGACCTGTGGGGGGCGGAGCGGTTCCACCCCACCGAGCGCCGCGACTTCGACCAGCGCCCCGAGCAGGAGATCACCTGTTGCGGCCAGACCCGCAAGGTCCGCGGCTACCCGCACGACCCCTGCGGGCAGATCCATTGCCCAACATGCGGGAAGTGCCGCTGCGATCGCCGCGACGACGAGCTCGTCTTGTGTCAGGGCGGCTGCTTCCTGAAGTTCAAGCCCCACCTCCTGGTCGACGGCCGCTGCGAGGACTGCCGCTAACACTCCTCGGCGGTGCCTCGACTACCTGCTGAGAGGACGCGGACGGTCCGAGCCTCTCGGGGAGGAGGTGAATCGGCAGTGGCGAAGAACACCGGCAAGGGCCGCCGCATCGGAGCGGTCAAGGGGCGCAGCGAGTTCAAGATCAACGGCACGTGGTTCAAGCGTGACACCAAAACCGGCCGCATCCTCAACGGCAGTCCAAAGCAGCACAAGGGCGTGCGCAACGAGAAGTGACGCCGTCACGCGGGGTGCCCGACCTCTCCACGGGCACCCCGGCCCAGCGGCACCGCAGAGATCTCTTCGCACACCCCTTCGCCGCGCTCCACAAGCAGCCAGCCAACCAGGCGCTCCCCGCCCCGACATATGCCTCAGGAGGAGACATGAACGGCAACACCACGAACATCGGACACAGCGACAAGCCCGACGACCAGCAGGCCTGGCACGACCGCGGGCACGGCAACGCACCCAAGGACAAGGAGGTGACCATCACCATCGACGGGGTGTCCTACACCCCGGACGT
>CAZDAO010000487.1:0-3467 GCA_964503015.1 uncultured Nocardioides sp.
TGGGCGGCGATCGTGACGCGGGTGTGGTCGAGGGTCTTCATCGCGGTCGCGAAGCCGGTGCCCTCCTCGCCGATCATCCGGTCGGCGGGGATGCGAACCTTGTCGAGGTAGACCTCGCGGGTGGGCGAGCCCTTGATGCCGAGCTTCTTCTCGGGAGCACCGAAGGACACGCCCTCGTCGGACTTCTCGACCACGAACGCGGAGATGCCGCCGCGGGTCTTCTTGTCGGCGTCGGTCACGGCCATCACCGTGTAGAACTCCGACTCCCCCGCGTTGGTGATCCAGCGCTTCACGCCGTCGAGGACCCACTCGTCGCCGTCGCGCACCGCGCGGGTCTTCATGCCGCCGGCGTCGGAGCCGGCGTCGGGCTCGGAGAGGCAGTAGGAGAAGCCGCCCTCTCCGCGCGCGAGCGCCCCGAGGTACTTCTGCTTGAGCTCCTCGGAACCGGAGATCTGCACGGGGAGCGAGCCGAGCTTGTTGACCGCGGGAATCAGCGAGGACGAGACGCACGCGCGGGCGACCTCCTCGATGACCAGCACGGTGGCGAGCGCGTCGGCGCCGGCGCCGCCGTACTGCTCGGGCACGTGGGGGGCGTGGAAGTCCGAGGCGAGCAGCGCGGCTGCGGCCTCGTGCGGGTAGCGAGCCTCCTCGTCGACCGCAGCCGCGAAGGGCGCGATCTTGGCGTCGGCCACCGCCCGGACGGCCTCCCGGACGGCCTGGTGCTCCTCGGACAGTGCGTAGAGGGGGAACTCGCTCATGACCCGGATTCTAGGACGTCCATGCTTTCTGGAGCAGCCGTCTACGGTGTGGTCATGACCACGTCCGACAGCACGTCCCAGCAGTCCTGGCAGGACCAGCAGACCATCGACTGGATGCTCGACGAGGCCCAGACCTGGGCGATCGTCGGCCTCTCGGGGGACCCCGGCCGGACCGCCTGGTCGATCGCCCAGCTGCTGCAGGAGAAGGGCAAGCGGATCGTCCCGATCCACCCGCAGTTCGCCGACCCCGGCGCCCTCGCGGTCCACGGCGAGCCCGGGTACGCCACCCTCGCCGACGTCCCCTTCCCCATCGACGTGGTCGACGTGTTCCGCCGCTCGGAGGCCGCCGGGCAGTTCGCCGACGAGGCCGTCGCGATCGGCGCGCGCGGCGTGTGGTTCCAGCTCGGCGTCATCGACGAGGCCGCCTTCCAACGGACCGTCGCCGCGGGTGTGCCGATGGTGATGAACACCTGCCCGGCCATCGAGTGGCGCAAGCGCGACCGCTGAGCCAGGGGCGCAGGCTCGGCTACAGCTCGACCGTCGCCTCGGCGACCTCGATGCCGAGCTGGGCGAGGCACTCCTCGAGCACCCACATCACGTCGAGAGTGTCGTCCAGCGGCATCGTCGGGCTCTCGGTGAGCCCGTCGGCCAGGCAGCGCTGCACCTCGACGGCCTGGTGGTGGTAGCCGGTGCCCGTCGGAGGCAGCTCGACCTCGTCGGCCTCACGCCCGTTGCGTCGTACGACGAAGCCCCGGGCGTGGTGGAACGGCGGGAGCAGCTCGATCGAGCCCTCCGTGCCCACGACCACCGCCCGGCCCGGAGTCTGGGCCGCGAGGGTGCAGGTGAGCGCCGCCGCCCGGCCGTCGTCGTGGGCGAGGTGGATCGCGGCCGACCGGTCGGCGCCGTTGGGGTAGGTGGTCCCGGTGACCGTGACCCGGTCGGGGCGGCCGAGGACGTGCTGGGCCAGGGAGATCGGGTAGACCCCGAGGTCGAGGACGGACCCACCACCGAGCGCCAGGTCGAACAGCCGGCTGGACGGGTCGTAGACCCGCTCGGCCCCGAAGTCGCCCTGCACGAGCAGCGGCTCGCCGATCTCCCCGGCGTCGACGAGCTGCTTGGCGCGCACCACCGCGGGCAGGAACCGGGTCCACATCGCCTCCATGCAGAACAGCCCGGTCGCACGGGCGGCGTCGACCACCTCCTGGGCGCCGGCGAGCGTCGCGGTGAAGGCCTTCTCGACGAGGACGGGGACGCCGGCCTCGATCGCCGCGAGCGCGATCGCATGGTGCTGCGGGTGCGGGGTCGCGACGTAGAGCACGTCGAGGTCGGCGGCGAGCAGCTCGTGGTAGGTGCCCGAACCCGCGGCGGAGAACCGGCCGGCGAACTCCGCGGCGCGCTCCGCGGAACGGCTGCCGACGAAGGCCAGCTCGGCGTCGGGGACGAGCGCGAGGTCGGTGGCGAAGGCGGCGGCCATGCCGCCCGTGGCGGCGATGCCCCAGCGTGTGGTCATGCGCCCACCCTAGGGACCCGCGCCGACGATCATCGCCACGTCTCGTCGACGACGTGCGCCGCGATCGCCAGGCTCGACGTCGCCGCCGGCGACGGCGCGTTGCGGACGAGGGTGACACCGTCGCCCCGGGTGATGCGGAAGTCGTCGACGAGGCTGCCGTCGCGGTCGACCGCCTGGGCCCGCACCCCGCTGCCGGCACGCACCACGTCGTCGACGCCGACGGCGGGCACGTAGCGCGATGCCGTGCGCATGAACGCCCGGGTGGACGCCGAGCCGATCACCTCGTCGATGCCCGTGCGCCAGTGCGCCCGCGCGAGCCGCCAGAAGCCCGGCCACGCCAGCACGTCGCGCAGGTCGGCCGCCGAGACGTCACGGCGCCGGTAGCCCTCGCGGCGGGTGGCGAGCACCGCGTTGGGGCCGACCTCGAGCTCGCCGCTGACGCGGCGGGTGAAGTGGACGCCGAGGAAGGGGTAGCGGGGGTCGGGGACCGGGTAGACCATGCCGCGCACGAGGTCCTGCTTGGCGCGGCTCACCGCGAGGTACTCGCCGCGGAACGGCAGGATCGCCGGACCGGGCTCGCCCCCGACCAGGGCCGCGACGCGGTCGGCGTGCAGGCCCGCGGCGACGACGAGGTGGTCGACACGCAGCGGAGCGCCTGCCCGGGCGACGTCGACGACGACCCGGCCACCCTCCCGACGGATGCCGGTGACCGGGGAGGAGAGCCGCACCTCACCACCGGCTGCGCAGACCTCGTCGGCGAGCGTGCGGGTGACGGCGACGTAGTCGGTGATCGCGGTGGCCGGCGAGTGCAGCGCGGCGAGGCCCACGGCGTGCGGCTCCACCTCGGGGATCTCGGCGGCGGTGAGCCGCCGCAGCCCGGGCACGCCGTTGGCGGTCGCGGTCCGCTCGAGGGCGTCGAAGCGGGCCAGCTCGGCCTCGTCGACGGCGACGACGAGCTTGCCGCACTCGTCGTACGGGATCGCGTGCTCGGCGCAGAGCTCGCGCAGCAACAGCCGGCCACGGGTGCAGAGCTCGGCCTTGAGGGAGCCCGGCCGGTAGTAGATGCCGGCGTGCACGACGCCGGAGTTGTGGCCGGTCTGGTGTGCGGCGAGGCGGTCCTCCTTCTCCAGCACCACCACCCGCGTCCCGGGACGGCGCCGCACGCCCTCGCGCGTGATCGCCACGCCGAGGATGCCGCC
>CAZDAO010000488.1:0-3464 GCA_964503015.1 uncultured Nocardioides sp.
GCCACCGGCCGACGCCGTGCGGCGGTCCCCCGGAAATGGCGTCGAGACGTCGGCGGTCACGGGCGTAGAGTCGCATCGCTCGTGGCTGGGAGGGTGCGGTGCACGTCGACATCAACCTCCTCGGAGGATTCGCGGTCGTCGTCGACGGCCGCGCCGTCGCCGCGCAGGCGTGGAGCCGGCGCAGCGCGGCCACGCTCGTCAAGCTTCTCGCCCTCCGGCCGGGCCGACAGCTGCCCCGCGAGCAGGTCGTCGACCTGCTGTGGCCGGACCTGCTGCTCGAGCAGGCGGCACCCCGGCTGCACAAGGCCGCCCACTACGCCCGTACGGCGATGGGCGTCGCGTCCGCCGTCGTCCTCGCCGGCGACGTCGTCACGCTCCTGCCCGACGCCGAGGTCGTCGTGGACGTCGAGCGGTTCGACCGGCTGGCCGGTGACCCGTCGTCGGTCGCGGAGGCGATCGAGCTCTACCGCGGCGACCTGCTCCCCGAGGACCTCTACGAGCCGTGGGCCGAGGCCGAGCGCGAGCGCCTGCGGGTGGCCTACCTCGACCTGCTCAGGTCGGCCGGCCGCTGGGCCGAGCTGGTGGCCGCCGAGCCGCTCGACGAGGAGGCCCACCTCCGGCTGGTCCAGCAGCACGTCGAGTCGGGCAACCGCACCCAGGCGTTGCGCGGGCTCGACGCGATGGCCCACCTCTGGCGCGACGAGCTCGGGCTCGAGCCGGGGCCCGCGGCGCGGGCGCTGCACGCGCGTGCCAGCGCCATGCCGGCGGTCGAGCCGGCGAGCCTGGTCCACGGCAGCGGCGCGAGCCGGGTGCCCCGCCCCGCCACCCCCACCGTGGGACGCGAGCGCGACGTGGCGGCGGTGCTCACCTTGATGGAGGACCACCGCCTCGTGACGCTGGTCGGCATCGGCGGGGTCGGCAAGACGCGGCTCGCCGCCGAGGTGGCGCACGGCTGGGCCGAGGCGACGGGCCGCCGGACCTGCTACGTCGACCTGACCAAGGTCACCGACCCGGGCCTCGTCGCCGAGCTGACCGTCAGCGAGCTCGGCGTGCGCTCCGGTGACAACGCCAACGTGGTCCAGATGCTCGAGGAGGCGCTCCAGCGCCAGTCGCTGCTGCTGGTCCTCGACAACTTCGAGCACGTCGTCGAGGCCGCGGACCTGGTGACGCGGATGCTGCAGTGGTCCGCAGACCTGCGGGTGCTGGTGACCAGCCGGGCCCGGCTCCGGGTCGCGGGGGAGTGCGTCTACGAGGTGCACCCGCTGACGCTCGAGGCCGGCCACGGCACGCACGGCCTCGCCGACGCCCTCGCGCTGTTCGACCAGGTCGCGACCGCGGTCGACCCCACCTTCGACCTGGCCGCCCACGTGGACGACGTCGCCGCCATCTGCCGGGCGGTGGACGGCCTGCCGCTGGCCATCGAGATCGCCGGCGGCCACCTGCGCACCCTGTCGCCCGCGCTGCTGCGCGAGCGGCTGACCAGCCGCCTCGGCTCGGCCGCCGTCGCGGGTCGCCACCTCCCCGACCGCCAGCAGACCATCCCGGCGGCGGTCGATTGGAGCCTGCAGCTCCTCGGCCCGGCCGAGCGACGGCTCTTCGACCTGTTCTCGGTCTTCCACGGTGCCGTGCCGCTCGCGGCCGTCGAGGCGGTGTGGGCCGACGGGGACGTGGTCGACCCGCTGACCGTGCTGGTCGACCACAGCCTCGTCCGCAGGACCACCGGCTACCGCGACGAGCCCCGCTTCGGGATGCTCTCCCTCGTCCGCGAGCAGGCCGCCGCCCGGCTGGGCGAGCACGAGCGGGAGGCGGCGCGCGCCGCCCACGCGGCGTACTTCTCCTCCTGCCTCGACGACCTCTACGAGCGACGCTGGACCGACGCGACCGACCGGTGGCTCGACGACATCAGCGAGATGCTGCAGGAGGTCCGTGCGGCCCACGCCTGGGCGGCACGATCCGGCGACGTGGCGCTGACCGCGCGGATCACCGCGGCCCTCGGCGCGTACTGGTTCCTCGAGGGCCACCACGCCGAGGGCCTGCGCTGGATCGACGAGATGCTCGCGGTGGAGGACGACCTCGACACCTACGTCGCGGCGCGGATCCACCTCGCCGCGGGCTTCATGGCCTTCCCGACGGACCGTGGCGACGCGCGCGCCCACTGGGAGCGCGCCACCGAGCTGTTCCGGGCGCTGGGGGAGACCCGGCTCGTCGCCTACGGGCTGGCGGTCACCTCGGCGACGTACATCGGGGACGTGGGGCACGTCGAGCGCTCGATCGCGATGAACGACGAGGCGCTGGCGCTCGGGCGCGGCGTCGGGAGTCCGGCGCTGGTCGCGCAGGTGCTCAACGTGCGCGGCGAGCTGACCCGTGTCGCCGGCCTGGACGAGATGGCGCGGGAGGCCTACGAGGAGGGCCTGCAGATCTCCAGCGCCCTCGGCGACGAGATGTACGTCAGCGTGTTCCTGTCCAACCTCAGCTACCTCGCCGACCACCGCGGGGACCACGAGGAGGCGCGCCGGCTCACCCACCGGGCGCTGCGGATCTGCTGGTCGCAGGGCCGCCGGCTGATGGCGGCGTGGACGGTCTCGCAGCTGGCCGGTCCCGAGCACGCCCTCGGCCGCTCGGAGCTCGGCGCCGTCCTCATCGGCGCCGGCGACGAGGCGCTCCGCGTTCTCGGTGCCCGCCGGCACCCCGGCGACGTGCCGGAGCATGCGCGCGTCGTCATGCTGCTCCGGGCGAGCCTGGGCGACGACCGGTTCGAGGAGCTGCGCGACGAGGGGGCCCGGCTCACGCTCGACCAGGTGCTGGCGCGGATCCTCGACGGGGACGGCCGGGTGCACGACGACGTGCCCGGACCGCGGCAGGAGCCGGTGTCGTCCCCTGTGCACAGCCCTGTGCACGAAGGTGTGGAGAAGCGCTGATCCCTGGGGAGGACCGCCCCCGTGCTGGGGACGACACGCCGGAACCCGGAGTATGTGGAACTTCCTTCCCCGAACCCCTTGCGGCCGCCCGCGCCGCGGGCATAGAACTCTCCTACGCACCCCCGCAAGGGGAGGCGGGATGGCTCCGGAAGGAGGGTCCGCACGACGGGAACCGGTTCGCCGGGGATCGTCGCAGGCACCGGGTGATGCGGTGGCTGGGGCCGGACCCGAGGGAGTGATCGACCGGGAGCATCACCACGACCGGTCACCAGATGAGCTGGACGCTTCGGCGACCTGCACATCGCCCGAAGGGCCCTTGCCGCTCATACCGACGAGGGCCCTTCACCTATTTCCCGCTTAGCTCCAGAGGCGGCTGGCAAGGGTTGCCGGACAATCGGCGTTCCGTCGGCAGACTCTGCCGTGGCCCTTGCCGCGTCGCGTTGAGTTGAATCGTCCCCATGACGCAGGACGCGACGCCCGCTCCCACGCAGCGGCGGATCAGGATCGGTATCGACACCGGTGGCACGTTCACCGATGTGGTGGCCT
>CAZDAO010000489.1:0-3463 GCA_964503015.1 uncultured Nocardioides sp.
ACTGGTCGCCGGCCCAGATGCTCGCGCACACCACGGTCAACGGCGCCAGCGTGCGCACCGGCGACCTGTGGGGATCGGGCACCATCTCCGGGCCCGAGCGGGACCAGCGCGGCTCGCTGCTGGAGCTGAGCTGGGGTGGCCAGGAGCCGTTCACGGCCGGGGGCCGCGAGCGGACCTTCCTCGAGGACGGCGACGAGGTGGTGCTGCGCTACACCGCTCCGAGCACCGGCGGTGGCCGGATCTCCCTGGGCGAGGTCGCGGGGCGCATCCTCCCGGCCCGCTGACGGCCGGGCGGGCGTCGCACGCCGTTCACCTGCCTGCGCCAGCGTGCGCCCATGCGCATCCCCCAGCTGGCAAACTTCGTCGGACCAGCGACGGGGGGCATGCGAACCGCGATGCGTGCCCAGGTCGAGGGCTACGTGGCGGCCGGCTGCCGTCGGCTGCTCGTCGTGCCCGGCCCGGAGGACAGCCGCACGACCACGCCGCTCGGTGACGTCGTCCAGCTCCGGGCGCCGCGGGTCGGCGGCGGCTACCGGCTCATCGTCGAGCCGTGGCGGGTCACCGAGGTGCTCGAGCAGTGGGAGCCGACCTCGATCGAGCTGAGCGACAAGCTGACCCTGCTGCCGGTGGCGCGCTGGGCCCGGCGCACCGGCGTCGGCTCCGTGCTCCTGTCGCACGAGCGGCTCGGTGACATGCTCGCGCTGCGCACCGGGCTCGAGGCCACGAGCAAGGTCTCGATCGGTTTGCTCAACCGGTTGCTCGTGCGCCACGTCGACACGGTCGTCGTCACCTCGGAGTACGCCCGGGACGAGTTCCAGGGGCTCGCCGACGCCGCCGGCTGCCCGGTGGTGCGGGTCCCGCTCGGGGTCGACCTCGAGACGTTCCGCCCGCACCCGCGCGGCCCGGTGGAGGAGCTGAGGCTCGTGCACGCCGGTCGGCTCTCGCGGGAGAAGAGCCCGCACCTCGCGGTCGTCACGGCCGTCGAGCTGCACCGCCGCGGCGTACGCCTCCGGCTGGACGTGTACGGCGTGGGCCCCCACCGCGACGAGCTGGTCGAGGTCGCCGGGGACGCCCCGGTCCGCTTCCACGGGTACGTCGACTCGCCCGCGGCGCTGAGCCGCTCGCTCGCGGACGCCGACGTCGCCCTGAGCGTGTGCCCCGGCGAGACCTTCGGCCTGGCCGTGCTCGAGGCGCTGGCGTCCGGCACGCCCGTGGTCACCGCCGACCGGGGAGGGGCACGCGAGCTGGTCGACGCCGTGTCCGGGGCGTGGGCCGAGCCGGCGCCGGCAGCCCTGGCCGACGCGGTCCTGGCCGTCGCGGCGCGACCCGTCGCGCCCCGGCGGGAGGCGGCCCGGCGTCGTGCCGAGCGCTATCCCTGGTCGGCCACCGTGGCGTCGATGCTGGAGGTCCACTCGTCGGTGGCGATGCCGGCGAGCCGGTCGCGCGCCCGTCGGGTGACGAGCAGCAGCACCGCGGCCGCCGCCACCACGAGCGACCCGAGCACGATCGCCAGGTAGGCGCCGTGAAGCGAGGAGTCCATCGGGGCGACCAGCCCGGCCACCAGTGACAGCGCCACCAGAGCGGCCGTGGCCCCGCGGCCGAGACGCTGGACGGCGACGAACGGCACCACCCACAGGAAGTACCAGAGGTGCACGACCGGGCTGAGCGCGACCGTCGCGCCCATCACCAGCGCGAACGCGCGCACCGCCTCGCGCGCGTCACCGGTCGGCAGGCTCACCAGCACCCACCCGACGACGCCCACCGCCGCGACCTGGGCGAGCAGCCGGACCAGGTCCAGGAAGGTCGCGTCGGGCGTGCCCGCCCCGACGGCCTGGGCGACCAGGTCGAGCCAGCCGCCCACCAGGGTGGGCAGGGAGAGCGGTGTGGTGACCGTGCCCGGGACGGCGAGGGCGCCGAGCCAGCCGATGCCGAGCCCCGCGACCACGCCGGGGACGACCAGCGCCGCCACCGCGACCACACCCACTCGCGCGGTGTGGCGGAGCCGCGCCGCGACCGACGAGGCGGCCGGGAGGGTGACCAGCACGACGGCGACGCAGACGAGGCCACCCGGCAGCTTCACTCCCGCTGCGAGGCCACCGAGGACGGCCCCGGCCACCCACCCGTGCTCGCGCGCCACCACCAGCGCGGCCGCCATGAGTCCGACCATCAGCAGGTCGTTGTGGAGCCCGGCCACGCCGTTGGCGACCATGAGCGGCGAGACCAGCACCAGGCAGGAGGCGAGCGCAGGGTTGGCGCCGCACCAGGACGCCAGCCGGGGCACGGCCCACGCCAGCAGGACGAGCCCGGCCAGCGCGATCGCCCGGTGGGCGACGACCAGCAGCCACGGGTCCGAGGTGAGCCCCGCCGCGAGGTCGCCGCCGATCAGGGGGAGGGGGCCGTAGGGCGTCGGGGTCGCCATCCAGCGCGCGTCCACGCCCTCGACGATCGGGCCGGGGACCGAGCGCGGCCCGACCAGGCTCCAAGGGCCGTGCTCGTAGGGGGAGATCCCACGGTGGGCGAGCATGCCCTGGGCGGCGTACGACCAGCCGTCGCGGGAGAAGAGCGGTGGCGCGAGGAGCAGGGGCAGCGACCAGAGCACCGCGGCGGCCCGGACCCGGGTGAGCAGCACCGCCTGCTCGCGTCTGTCGGCGCGGGCGCAGGTGCGGCACAGGTGCAGCCAGGCGGAGGCGGTCAGCGCGAGCCCCACCAGCACGACGACCAGGCCTGCCATCCGGCCGGCGGCCGTGCCCCGCAGGAGCTGGAGGGGGCCGGCATCGGCGATGACGGCGCTGGGTGGGATGGTCGCCACGACCAGGCCACCCAGCAGGACGAGCACGCTGCCGACGACTCCCCGGGCCACCACGCCGCGGACGCTAGGACCCCCTCCCGACCGCGTTCCGACCTGCGGGTGAACGGCCGGCCAACCCCTGCTCCCCCGTGCACGCCACCCCTAGGCTGTGCGGCGTGAGACAGCTCGGCCAGTACGCCGCCCCGCGGCACGCCATCGCCCACCTCTCCGACCCGCACCTCATCGGCGGCGGGCGGCTGCACTACGGCGTGATGGACAACGTCGCCCACCTCCACGCGGCCCTCGAACGCCTCGCCGCGATCCGGCCCGTCCCGCAGGCGCTCGTCTTCACCGGCGACCTCGCCGACCAGGCCGAGCCCGAGGCCTACGCGACGCTGCGCTCCATCGTCGAGCCGGCGGCCGCCGCCATGGGTGCGGTCGTGGTCTGGACGATGGGCAACCACGACGAGCGTGCGCCCTACGCCCGCGGGCTCTTCGACTCCGACGACGACGGCCCGCAGGACCGGGTGCACGAGGTCGACGGGCTGCGCATCGTCGCCCTCGACACCAGCGTCCCGGGCTACCACCACGGCGAGCTCCTGCCCGAGCAGCTCGCCTGGCTCGCCGACGTGCTCGCCACGCCCGCCGAGCACGGCACGCTGCTGGCGATGCACC
>CAZDAO010000490.1:0-3450 GCA_964503015.1 uncultured Nocardioides sp.
CGTCTACCTCGACCAGGAGGCCGCACCGCGCGTCGACGGTCGCCTCCTCGACGCCGTCACCGAGGACTCCGGACGCGTCCAGTTCGTGGTGAGGGACCGGTGACCCCCGCCGCCCGCCTCGACGCCGGCAGGGCCGCTCGGCGGGCTGCCGTGATCGCCGCGGTGCGTCGTGCCACGTCGCTCAAGGAGCGCGAGCAGCTCGAGCGGCTGCCGCTCCGAAGGATCACCTAGCTTCGGGATCGGTAGTCGCGTCCAGCGGATACTCCCATCGCCGGATCCCCCGGACCCGCGGGCGGACGATGCCCACATGATGGGTGGCGACCCGACGGCGTGGCTCACATCGCGGGTCACGGGACGGGAGGACACGGATGACCCGGTTGTGGCGAAGGGCACGTGAGGAGTTCTGGGTTTTGCCCCTGCTGTGCGCCTCGGTCGCCACCCTCCTGGCCCTCGGCCTCACGGCGCTCGACGACTGGCTGGACACCTCGCTCAAGATCCCGTTCCTCTTCACGGGCGGGCCCGAGGGGGCACGTGCGGTGCTGTCCGCGATCATCACCTCGATGATCTCCTTCACCGGTCTGGTGTTCTCGATCACCGTCGTGGTGCTGCAGCTCACCAGCAGCCAGTTCTCCCCCCGCGTCCTGCGCAACTTCCTGCGCGACCGGGTCAACCAGGTCGCGCTCGGCGTCTTCGTCGCGACGTTCGTCTACGCGCTGGTCGTGCTCCGAGCGGTGCGCGGAACCGCGCAGACCCAGGTGTTCGTCCCACAGCTGTCGGTGACGTTGGCGTTCGGGTTCGTGCTGGCGAGCGTGGTCGTGTTCCTCGTCTACATCGACCACATCGCCCAATCCATTCGCGCAGCGACCATCGTGACCCGGATCGCGGACGAGACCCGCGCGGTCCTCGAGCGCCGGCACCCGGCCGACGCCGAGCCTGTTGCTCCGTTGCCACTCCCAACGACCGACGGACACGCGGTGGCGGCCGACGGGCCCGGCGTCGTGCAGCACGTCGACGACGCCGCCCTGTCGGACCTCGCCGTCGCGCACACCGCGACCATCTGCCTCGTGCGCGCGGTCGGGGAGTTCGTGCCGGAGGGCGCGCCGCTCCTCCATGTCCACGGGGAGGACCGGCCGGACGAGGGGGCGCTCCGAGCGGCGGTGCACCTCGGCAAGGAGCGCCTGCTGGACGAGGACATCGGGTTCGGGATCCGCCAGCTGGTCGACATCGCCCAGCGCGCCCTGTCACCGGGGGTCAACGACCCCACCACGGCGGTCCAGGTCGTCGACCAGCTCCACGACCTGCTGCGCCGGGTGGCCAGCCGGCACCTGGTGCCGCGCCAGCAGCGGGACGACGCGGGCCGGCTCACCGTGCACGTGCCTCAACCAGGCCTGGCCGACCACCTCGGCGTCGCCGTGGGGGAGATCGCCCGCGCGGCCGCTGACGACGGCCGGGTGCTCGACCGGCTGGGCGTCATGCTGGCCGACCTCGATCAGGCCGCCGTCCCGGCCGTCCACACGGCCGTCGTGACGGCGCTCGAGGCGTTCGGTGCCCGGCATCCCGCCCATGTGCCGCAGGACCACACCGACCCGACCGAGGCGGGCCTGCGCTGATCGGCTGGGACGTCCTCGGCGATCGCGGAGGTCGGTCGTGCAGCGCCCGGACGACGGATCCTCCGGTGGATGGCCGGGTACCGAAGGTCCGGGCGGTCCATTCGCCCGACGAGAAGAAGGAGTGTGTGATGCCACGACATCGAGACCACAACCCGTCCGGAGAGCAGGAGAGCCACCGCGACGACCGCCCCCAGCACGGTGAGGGCCGGATGTACGCCCGCTTCGGGCTGATGGTCCTGACGTCGACCGCGCTGATGTTCGCGCTGACCTACACCAACGCCTTCAGCATCGACCACGCGCGGTTCAGCGAGGAACGGGTCTACATGGCGGTGCTGATGGGCGCGGCGATGTCGCTGGTCATGCTCGCCTTCATGGCGGGGATGATGTACCGCGACCGGCGGTGGAACGCGGTCGTCGTCGTGACAGCGCTGGTGCTGGGTGGCACCGCCCTCTACCTGTCGCGGTCGCAGGCGCTCGTCGAGGACGAGAGCTACATGAATGCGATGATCCCCCACCACTCCATCGCGATCCTCACCAGCGAGCGCGCCGGCATCGAGGACCTCCGCGTACGCGAGCTGGCAGACGGCATCGCCGCGACGCAGCGCAAGGAGATCAAGGAGATGGACTGGCTCGTACGCGACATCGAGGAGAACGGTCCGGCGACGACCCGCTCGGAGGCCGATCGACGACCGGTGCCGGACTTCGAGGGCTCCGCGATCGCGGAGAGGGAGTCGTCCGGACTCCTCGAGACGGTCCGCGGCGCACTCGCGACGGTGTCGCTCGTGCCGTGGCACCTCGAGGCATGGACGACGTCGCAGGATTCCCGTGGACCGCGGTAGGGCCTTCTCGTCCCCCGCCGGCTCGACCTCGTGCGGACGAGGGCGATCGACCGGCGACGGACCTCACCCAGGACGAGGCGCTCACCTCGGCCATCGAGGCCTACGAGACCTTCGACCGACGGGAGCCCGGATGCACCGAGGTCGCCTTCATGCCGCGGACGTGACCGCCGTGCCGGAGCCGAGGGGCCGCGGACACCGTCGACCCGGGAGGAGGAGCGATGTGGCTCGACGGCCCGAGTGACGTCCTGCGCATCCTGCTCGTGGGCGTGAGCGGGTACGTCGCCCTGGTGGCGGCGCTGCGGCTGAGCGGCAAGCGGACGCTCGCCAAGCTCAACGCCTTCGACCTCGTCGTCACCGTCGCCCTCGGCTCGGTCCTGGTGACGGTCCTGCTCGACAGCCGGACGAGCCTCACCGACGGGATCGTCGGCATCTTCGTCCTCGTCTCGTGCCAGGCCGTGGTCGCAACCGTCACCTCGCGGATGCCGCATGCACGGAGCGTGGTCACCGCCCGCCCCGCCGTCGTGCTCGTCGATGGCCATCCGGACGTGGGCGTCATGCGCCGGCACCGGCTGGGGATGGACGAGCTGCGTCAGGCCGTGCGGGGTGCCGGTGCCGGAGATCTCAGCCGGGTAGGCGCGGTCGTGCTGGAGACGGACGGCACCCTGAGCGTCATCCTGTCCTCCGACATGGGCGACCGCTCGGCGCTGCCGCACGCCGACCCCACCGCCCGAGGTGGTCGCCTCGGCGCCCGCGACCCCAACCGTCCGGGCCGCTCTGGTCACTGACCTCGGCGCGGCGGCGGTGACGGACGGGTCAACCCACGGGTGCCGGGTCGTCGACCTCGCCGTGACCAGCGGCGTACAGCTGCGTCAGCATGTCGTGCGGGGAGGGTGCCCGGCCCTTGGTGGGAGTGTCGTTGCGGGACGCGGCGGCGACGAGGACCGCCGCGACGTCCCGCAGCTTCATGTTCGCGTCCATCGAGAACGCCCGGAGCACCGCGA
>CAZDAO010000491.1:0-3436 GCA_964503015.1 uncultured Nocardioides sp.
CGCACCTCAACCACCGAAGGGCGACGCTCGCACCTCAACCACCGAAAGTCTGCGCTCGCACCTCAACCGCCGAGGAGACCCGGCGGCGGCTGCTCAGCCGTGGGTCAGCAGGCTCAGGAGGTACTCCCCGTAGCCGCTCTTGCGCAGCGGCTCGGCACGGGCGACCAGCTCGTCGTCGGACAGGAAGCCCATCCGCCAGGCGACCTCTTCCGGGGCGCCGACCTTGAAGCCCTGTCGGCCCTCGATCGTGCGCACGAAGTTGGAGGCGTCGTTGAGCGAGTCGAACGTGCCGGTGTCGAGCCAGGCGGTGCCGCGCGGGAGGACCTCGACGTGGAGGCGGCCCTCCTCGAGGTAGCGCCGGTTGAGGTCGGTGATCTCCAGCTCGCCTCGCGCTGAGGGCTTCAGCTCGGCGGCGTACTGGACGACGTCGTTGTCGTAGAAGTAGAGGCCCGGCACCGCGAAGTCGCTCTTGGGGTGCTCCGGCTTCTCCTCCAGCGAGAGGGCGCGGCCCTCCTCGTCGAACTCCACGACGCCGTACGCACGTGGGTCGGCGACGTGGTAGCCGAAGACGGCGGCGCCGTCGAGGTCCTTGAACCGGAGCAGCTGCTGCCCGAGGCCGGAGCCGTAGAAGATGTTGTCGCCGAGGACGAGGGCGGACCGCTCGCCGCCGATGTGGTCGGCGCCGATGATGAACGCCTGTGCGAGGCCGTCGGGGCTGGGCTGCACCGCGAAGGTCAGGTCGATGCCGAACTGCGACCCGTCGCCCAGCAGCCGGTGGAAGCCGTCGGCCTCGTGGGGCGTGGTGATGATCAGGACGTCCCGGATGCCCGCGAGCATGAGCGTGGAGAGCGGGTAGTAGATCATCGGCTTGTCGTAGACCGGGACCAGCTGCTTGCTGATGCCCTGCGTGATCGGGTGCAGGCGGGAGCCGGTGCCACCGGCCAGGATGATTCCTCGCATGGGGGCCAGCCTAGGGGTCCGGCGATTTATCGGTGTGCGGCCCGGTTTGAGACCATCGAGCACATGCCCTCTCGCCGCCGCTCCTCGTCCGATCGCACCGTGCGACCGTGGATGGTCGTCGGCGGCCTGTTCCTCCTGCTCGTGGTCCTGGCCCTGCTGGCCCTCCCCTTCCGCAAGGCGCCGGCCGCGGCGGAGAGCGCCAAGGCCGACCTCGAGGCGGCCAAGGCGGCCCTGACCGCCAAGAAGTTCGGCCAGGCCGAGGAGCACGTCGCGAGCGCTCGGGTCCATGCCGACGAGGTGCAGGACGCCGTGCAGGGCATCGGCGGCGACGTGTGGAGCCTGATCCCGTTCGTCGGGCGTCCGGTGGCCGACGTACGCCACATGGGCAACGCGCTGGACGAGCTCACCTCCGTCGCCGAGGTCGGCGTCGAGACGTGGCCGATGGTCGACGGCAAGAAGGCCACGCTGTTCGAGGACGGCGCCGTCGACGTCCCCACCCTGACCAAGGTCGTGGACGCGGTCGCCGACGCCAGCGCCAGCCTCGACACCGCCCAGCAGGAGCTGACCGAGGTCCACGACTCCGCGCTCGGCGTCGGCACCCAGATCGCCGACGCGCGCGACGACGCCACCGCGATCGTCGACCCGCTCGCCTCCAACGCGCGGCGCTTCAAGCCGCTCGCCGACGCGATGCCCGACCTGTTCGCCGCGGGCGGCGAGAAGTCCTACCTCCTCGCACTCCTCAACCCGTCCGAGCAGCGCTTCTCCGGAGGTGCGCCGCTGACCCTCGCCGTCATCGACGTCGCAGACGGCAAGGTGAACGTCGGCGAGGCGCAGGACGCGACCGACCCCGACCTCTACCGGGTGGGCCGGTGGGAGAAGGTGGAGGGCAACCCCTTCCACACCGGCAAGTTGCGGCTGTCCACCTCCACCTACGCCCCCGACTGGTCGGTCTCGGGCGAAGAGCTGCTCCGCGGCTGGCAGCGCAAACGCGACCAGGACCTCGACGGGCTGATCGCCGTCGACGTCGTCGCGCTGGGCAACCTGCTCGACGTCACCGGGCCGGTGGAGGTCCCGTACTACGGCATGCTCGACGGCGACGGCTTCATCGAGAAGCTCATCGGCGACTACGACTCTTTCTCCTCCAACGAGGAGCGCAAGGAGCTCAACCGGGCGATGATCCCGATCTTCACCGACCGCATCCTCGGCCCCGGCGACGGGCTCGAGAAGGTGCAGTCCCTGCGCGACGCAGCCCGCGGCCGTCACTTCGCGATCTGGATGCGCGACCCCGACGTGCAGGCGCCGCTGGCCGACATCGGGCTCGCCGGCGAGCTCTCCGACACCGAGCACGACTACGTCGCGGTCTTCAACCAGAACACCAACGTGAGCAAGTCCGACTACTGGCAGAAGCGGTCGGTCACCAGCGACGTCCGGCTGCGCGAGGACGGCTCGGCCCGGGTGCGTATGACGATCCGGGTGCACAACGACTCCCCGCCCTACCTCCAGCCCTTCGGCGACCCGCGCGGCGGGACGTACTTCACCCGCTGGAACGGCATGACCGTCGGCGTCTTCCTGCCCGCGGGCACGGAGATCCGCAGCGCCACCACCGCCGGCAAGACCCTCGGCACCGACACGTTCGACTACTACGGCCGCCCCTACAAGCTGCTGCGCATGGTCCTCCCCCCGGGCGAGACCCGCGAGGGCGTGCTGGAGTACGACGTCCCTGCCGCCGCGGTCGCCGAGGGGGACACGCTCACCTACCACCTCGACGCCACGCCGCAAGGCATGGTCGTGCCGCAGTCGCTGCAGGTCACCGTGCACTGGCCGAAGGGCTACGACGTGGGCGACCTGCCCGAGGGCTGGACGCGCGCGGGCGCCGGCGTCGCGACGTACGACGAGCCGGCACTGGAGACGCAGCCCAGCTTCAGCATCACCGGCTCGGCCCGCTGAGCCGTCGACCCCTAGACTCCCCGCCATGGAACGCCTTCTTGTGACCGGAGGCGCGGGGTTCATCGGCTCGAACTTCGTGCATCACCTCATGCAGCACACCGACCTCAAGGTCACGGTGCTCGACAAGCTGACCTACGCCGCCAGCAAGGAGGCCCTCGCCGGGCTCCCCGAGGACCGGGTGCAGCTGGTGGTCGGCGACATCGCCGACGAGGACGTCGTCGACCCGCTGGTCGCGGCGCACGACGCGGTCGTCCACTACGCGGCGGAGTCGCACAACGACAACTCGCTCAACGACCCGAGCCCGTTCATCAAGACCAACATCCTGGGGACCTACCAGATCCTCGAGGCGGTGCGGAAGCACGACAAGCGCCTCCACCACGTCTCGACCGACGAGGTCTACGGCGACCTCGAGCTCGACGACCCCAAGCGCTTCACCGAGGACACCCCCTACAACCCGTCCTCCCCCTACTCCGCATCCAAGGCCGGCTCCGACCACCTCGTCCGCGCGTGGGTCCGCAGCTTCGGCGTC
>CAZDAO010000492.1:0-3432 GCA_964503015.1 uncultured Nocardioides sp.
GGCGGTGCTCATCCCGTCGTGCCTGGCCGCGCTCGACCTGCTGCCCGACGACGAGGCGCTCCCCGAGCCGCTGCGCCGTGAGGGCATCCTGCCGGTCGCGGCGGCCGCCGTGCGCGCGGCACGCACGCCGGGCACGGAGGTCGACGGCACCGAGGTCGGCGGCACCCAGCGCGGCCTGCGCGGCCGCTGGGTCGAGCTGCGCCACCGCCGGCGCCGGCCGTCCACCGACGCCGAGTCGCCGGAGCTCGACGAGCACGAGGGCGAGCACGAGGACGAGGGCGCCGCCCCCTCCGCCTGACCGCCGCCCCGGCGCGAGCGCCCTGACATGCCGCCGGCCCGCCCCCGTGGTCGCGGGCGGGCCGGCGGGGTGGAGCGGGTGGATCAGTCCTGACGCAGGATCGCGAGGATGCGCAGCAGGTTGGTGTAGATCCAGACCAGGCTGACGGCCAGGCCGAAGGCGGCCCGCCACGACTCGCGCTCCGGGAGCCCGGCGGCGACGCCCTGCTCCACGAAGTCGAAGTCGAGGATCAGCATGAGGACACCGAGCACGAGGCCGGCGAGGGCGAAGACGAAGCCGAGGCCGCCCATGCCGTAGAGGCCGGTGTTGATGCCGAAGAAGCCCAGCACCAGGGACAGCAGACCCAAGCCCACCATGCCGAACATGGCGGCCACGACACCGCGGCGGAACTTGTCGCCGACCTTGATGTTGAGGAACTTGTAGGCGGCGAGCGTGCCGGCCAGGGCACCGAAGGTGCCGATCACGGCGCTCATCACGACGCCGTCGAACTGCACCTCGAAGAGCTTGCTGATGGCACCGAGCGCGACGCCCTCGAGGGCCGCGAAGGCGAGCACCAGGGCCGGGCTGATGAGCCGCTTGAACGAGTTGACCAGGGACAGCAGGAAGGCGCCGCCGGCGCCGAGCATGGCGCCCGTGGTGGCACGGCCCAGGGCCTCGTTGTCGACGACCGTCTCGCCGAAGGCGTTGGTGGTGCCCATGTCACCGATCCACCACCAGGTGAGGATCGCGGTGACGAAGATCAGGCCGACCGAGATGGCCGTCTTCTGGATGACCGAGTCGATGGTCATCCGACGCTGGTCGACCTGGCCGGGCGTGCCGGTGCCCCAGGTGGACGGGTCGCTGGTCGTGTCGCCGTAGCCGGGGTAGGCAGCGCCCCCGCCGGCGTAGGTCTGGTTGCCGTAGGCGTTGGTCGAGGCGCGGTTGAACTCCTCGGACCGGGCGAAAACGGGGTTGTTGCTCTTCATGGTCTCTCCTTGGAGGCCTCCCCCGGAGGCTCCGGGGGGCACGACGCCGTCGCGGTGACGGCGCCTGTCGTGTCACACCACTCTAGCCGGCGTGACATCCGTTCAAACGTGCGCGGCCCGGTCGCTGTTCCCCTCACAGCAACTTCTCAGGAAGACCGACGACTAGGGTTCCCGCCCATGCGGATCGCCCCCCTCACGCTCGAGCACGCGGTCGACATCTGCACGTGGCACTACCCCGCGCCCTACGACTGCTACGACATGACCGGCGCCGACCCGGACCGGCTCGTGGACCCGCAGTCGGGCTTCCACGCCCTCCTCGACGGCGCCGAGCTCGTGGGCTTCCGCTCCTTCGGCGCCGACGGCCGGGTGCCCGGCTGGGCGTACGACGACGGCGCGCTCGACACCGGCGGCGGCCTGCGCCCCGGGCTGACCGGGCGAGGGCTGGGGCGCGAGGCGATCGCGACGGGCCTCGCCTTCGGTCGCGAGCGGTTCGCCCCGGCGGCGTTCCGGATGACCGTGGCGAGCTTCAACGCCCGCGCGCTGCGGGTCGTGGAGTCCCTCGGGTTCGAGCGGGTCGGCCGGTTCGACGCCAGCACCGACGGGCGGTCGTTCGAGGTGCTGGTGCGTCCGGAGGGGTGAGGTGACAGGTGCCCCGGCTGGGGTTCGAACCCAGACTTGACCGCTTTTAAGGCGGCTTCCTCTGCCAATTGGGATACCGGGGCCGGCCGGGGGTTCAGTCTGTCAGCGCCCGGGCCCGCGCGAAGACCTCGTCCGTCATCTCGCGGGTCAGCCGGCGGGTGTAGGTGTTGTGCGGCGAGGGGTGGAAGCAGCCGACCAGCGTGACGTCGCCGAGCTCGAGCTCGGCGCCGTGCCCGAACTTCGGCTTCCGGGCCGGGACGGGTGCGCCGGCCGCAGCCAGGGAGCGGAGCGCGCCGTCCCAGCCGAAGGCGCCCAGGGCGACGACCACCCGCACGGTCGGCAGCAGCGCCAGCTCGGCGGCGATCCACGGCGCGCAGGTGTCGCGCTCGACCGCGGTCGGCTTGTTCTCCGGCGGCGCACAGCGCACCGTCGCGACCATCCGGGCGCCGACCAGGCGCTGCCCGTCACCGGCGTGGTGGCTGGTCTCCTGCACCGCCCACCCGGTGCGGTGCAGGCTGGCGAAGAGCCAGTCCGCGCTGGGGTCCCCGGTGAAGATCCGGCCGGTCCGGTTGCCGCCGTTGGCCGCCGGTGCGAGCCCCACGATCAGCAACGAGGGCTCGGGGTCTCCCCAACCGGGGATCGGGCGCCCCCAGTAGGGCTGGTCGGCGAACGACGCGCGCTTCTCCACCGCGACGCCCTCGCGCCACGCCACCAGCCGCGGGCAGGCCGAGCAGACGCTCACCCGCGCGTCGAGCCCGGCGAGGTCGCCGGCCTGTGCGAGGCGGCGTACGTCGTCGGCGTCACGCGCGACGGGGGTGTCGGGCTCCGCTGGGTCGTCCGGCCACCCCGTGCCCGGTGCGACCGGGCTGCTGAACCGCCCGCCGACGACCGGGTGCGGCAGGTCCTGCGGGCCGCTCATCGCGCGATCGCCGCGGCGATGCCGTGCAGGATGTCGGCCTCGGAGACCACGTGCTCAGGCACCGGGACCCGCGCCAGGATCCGGGTCCAGATCAGCGCGCCCGCGCCGATGACGTCGGCGCGGCCGGGGTGCATGTAGGGCAGCCCACGGCGCTCCTCGACGGTCATCGCGACGAGACGGTCGACGAACCGGACGGTGTCGGCGTTGCCGAGCACCGCACCGTCGAAGGTGGCCCGGTCGTAGGTGTCGAGCCCCAGCACGCCGCACGCCAGCGTCTTGATCGTGCCCGAGGTGCCGATCACCGCGCGCGTGCGCTCCAGCGGTACGCCGGACGCGTCGAGGTGGCGGTCGATGTCTGCCAGGCAGGCGGCGAGCTCGTCGGCGGTCGGCGGGTCGCTGTGCAGGTGGCGCTCGTGCAGGCGCACGGAACCGATGTCCATCGAGACACCCCGCCGCTCGCCGCCCTCGCCCAGGACCAGCTCGGTCGACCCGCCACCGATGTCGACCACCAGCACGGGCTCCGCCGGCGCGGGGTCCTGGGCGGCGATCGCACCGGCGAAGACGAGCGCGGCCTCCTCGTCGCCCGACAGCACCTCCGGCTCGACGCCGAG
>CAZDAO010000493.1:0-3429 GCA_964503015.1 uncultured Nocardioides sp.
TCGACGACACGATCCTGCAGACGGGCGTGCAGCGGGTGCTGCGGATGGTCGTCCAGACGTTCGCCGGGTCCGCGCTCACCCGCACGCCGTTCCCCGGTGCCGCCGAGCTCTACCGCGACCTGGCCGCGGGCGTGAACCCGGTCTTCTACGTCTCCTCGAGCCCGTGGAACCTGCACTCCTTCCTGCTCGCCTTCCTGCGACACCGCGACTTCCCGATCGGTCCGGTGCTGCTGCGCGACCTGCTCGGCACGAGCGCCGGGCGCGAGCAGAAGCACGACCGGATCCGGGAGATCCTCGACCTCCACCCCGACCTGCGCTTCGTCCTCCTCGGCGACTCGGGCGAGCACGACCCGCAGATCTACGCGGACATCGTCCGCGAGCACCCCGACCGCGTCCTCGCCGTCTACATCCGCGAGGTCCGCCTCGACCCGGGCGACGGGCGGGTCGAGAAGGTCACCGACGCCTGGGAGTCGGACGTGCCCTTCGTGCTCGCCGCGGACTCGGACGCCGTACGCCGCCACGCGGCCGGCCTCGGTCTGCTCTGACCAGCCCTCGACCACCCGGACGGGCCATCCCCATGTGACCTTCGACCCGTTCCGTCCGGGATCCCTCACCCCGGGGCCCCCGCGTGCCGATGCAGGGGAGCGACACCTGTCGCCCGTCCCCCTCGGAGGAAGCATGACCACCCTGACCGCACCGACCGCGCCGCCCGCGAAGCGACGCCTGCTTGCTCGGTTCCGCGACCTGCGGACCGGCCGCAAGCTGTTGGCCGGCTACGTCGTCCTCGTCGCCCTGATGGCGGTCGTGGGCGCGATCGGCCTCCGTCAGCTGAGTGCTGCCGAGGACCGGATCGAGCGGCTGTACGCCGACAGCTTCGAGGCCTCGCTGCTGCTGACCGACGTGCGCACCGACGAGGCGCTGGTCTCGGCGGTGCTCGAGGAGGCCATGGCCGACGGCATGACGCCGGAGCTGCAGGGCGAGCTCGACGAGCTGGCGTCCGACGTCAACGGCACCTGGAAGACCTACCTCGCCACCGACACGACCGGGCGCGAGGAAGCGATCGCCGAGTTCGAGGACACGCTCTCGCAGTTCCGCGAGGTGCGGGACGAGAAGGTGCTCGCGCTGCTGGACGACGGCGAGCTCGCGCAGGCCGCCGAGGTCAAGCACGACGAGCTCGACCCGCTGCGGGACGAGCTGGCGAGCGACCTGGACGACGTGATCGGCATCGAGAAGTCCATCGCGCAGGACCTGATCGCGCAGTCGAAGGACTCCTACTCCTCCGCGCGCCTGCTGATCCTCGGCCTGGTGGTCCTCGCCGCCGCGCTGGGCATCGCCCTCGCGCTGGCCATCGGCCGCTTGGTGGCGCGACCGCTCGAGCGCACCGTCGGGGTGCTGGAGGAGGTCGCGGAGGGTCGCCTCGACCGCCGACTGGAGGTCGACTCCGCCGACGAGGTGGGCCGGATGGGCCTCGCGCTGAACGCCGCCCTGGAGCGGCTGTCGCAGACGATGGGCCAGATGGACCACAACGCGCAGTCTCTGGCGACGGCGTCGGAGGAGCTGTCGGCCGTGTCCGGGCAGATGAGCGGCTCGGCGTCGGAGTCCTCCTCCCAGGCGGGCCTCGTGTCCGCCGCGGCCGAGCAGGTCTCGCGCAACGTGCAGACCGTCGCCACGGGCACCGAGGAGATGTCGGCGTCGATCCGCGAGATCGCGGCGAACGCGAGCAACGCGGCGTCGGTGGCGGCCCAGGCGGTCCAGGTCGCCGAGTCGACCAACGCGACGGTGGCCAAGCTGGGTGACTCGTCCGCCGAGGTCGGCAACGTGATCAAGGTGATCAACTCGATCGCCGAGCAGACCAACCTGCTGGCGCTGAACGCGACGATCGAGGCGGCTCGTGCGGGCGAGGCCGGCAAGGGCTTCGCCGTCGTCGCCAACGAGGTCAAGGAGCTGGCGCAGGAGACCGGCAAGGCGACCGAGGACATCGGCCGGCGCATCGAGGCCATCCAGGCCGACACCGAGGCGGCCGTGACCGCGATCGGCGAGATCGCCGAGATCATCGGCCAGATCAACGACACCCAGGCCACGATCGCGTCGGCGGTCGAGGAGCAGACGGCGACCACCAACGAGATGAGCCGCAACGTCGCCGAGGCCGCGACCGGCTCGGCCGACATCGCCCAGAACGTGACGGGGGTGGCGCGCAGCGCCTCGGACACGCAGGCCGCATCGAGCAGCACGAGCCAGGCTGCCGAGGAGCTGTCCCGGATGGCGGCGGACATGCGCACCCTCGTGGGTCAGTTCCAGTACTGAGCGCTTCCCGGCCCGGGGACGCCGAGGGTGTGGCTACTCGGCGTCCCACCGTTGCAGCCGGGACGGCCGCAGCGCTCGCAGGGCGTCGATGAGCTCGGGTGCTGCCTCGAACGTCGCCATGGCGGTGTCGCGGCCGTAGCCGATCCGGGCGTGGATCCGGCAGTCGGAGACGACCCAGTAGGACACGCGGTCGCCCCACGCGTTGACGCCTTCGATCGACTGCACGTAGCCGACAGGCGGGCAACGATCCCGAGCGCCCGCGCGCTCACGGACCACGCGCTTGCCGAGCAGATGCTCCTCGAGGCGCTGCACGAGCGCCGGGGGCACGGTCGCGGACCGAAGTCTCCGCGGACCGACGCCCTGGCACCAGGTGGCCGCGGCGAGCGTGAGGGGCACCTGCGGCAACACGCTGACCGGTGTCTCGGCGCTCGGCAGCGGACACTCAGGGGTCGGTGCCCGTACCCCCGCGGCGGGCGGTGCCATGTCCGCGCGCTGGGCGCGGAGGGCATCGGCGAACGCGCTCGCGAGCACCTCACCGTCCTCACGCATGAGGGCCTCGCCGGCGGTCAGGGTGTGGCAGCCGCGCTCGCCGTAGGCCACGGCACGGGCGTCGCCATCGGGGTAGCGGAACCAGTAGACGATGAGGGGCCCGCCGTCCATCAGGCAGGCGCCGGGCTCGTACTCGGGCAGGCCGTTCACCAGGTCCACCAGTGGCTCGATGCCGGTGGTGAGCTCGTCGGCCACGGGCTGGACGAACGGCCCGTGCCGGGTGCCGTCGTGGCCCACGATGGGGGCGCCGGGGCACAGGCGCACCCCGATCGCGCCACGGGGGAGGTCGCCCGTGGCCAGTCGCAGAGGCGCGTCGTCGGGCGGACAACCCGCCTCCAGCCCAGCCGGGACCGCCGCCTTCGAGTCTCCGAGAGCGGTGGTGTCCGGGCTGGTGCCGCCGCCGCATCCCGCCAGCAGCATGACGGCAAGGACCGCAGCAGCTGTTCGCCCCCTCGACATGCGCTGAGGCTGGCCCGGCGGGGGGTTGGACGCAACGGGCGTCACCGAATCGTTGTGCATCCGAAGTAGAGCTCGACGCCGTGGTCGATGGCGTCGGCCATGGCGGCTGCTTCGTGT
>CAZDAO010000494.1:0-3414 GCA_964503015.1 uncultured Nocardioides sp.
GAGCCGACGCTTCATGCCTCCGGAGAGGTCCTCGACCTTGGACCGCGCCTTCTCGGTGATCTGCGCGAACTCCAGCAGCTCCTGCGCCCGCTCGCGGCAGGTGGCGCGGTCGATGCCGAAGTAGCGGCCGTAGATGTAGAGGTTGTCGAAGACGTTGAGCTCGTTGTCGAGCGTGTCCTCCTGCGGGCAGACGCCGAGCCGGCCCCGGATCGCCGGGCCGTCGGTCGCCGGGTCCATGCCGAGGATCCGCAGCTCCCCTGCGGTCACCGGGCTCACCGACGCGATCATCCGCATCGTGCTCGACTTGCCGGCACCGTTGGGGCCCAGGAAGCCGAACGCCTCACCCTTGCGGACCTCGACGTCGATGCCCTTCACTGCCTCGAAGTCGCCGAAGGACTTGCGCAGTCCCCGCGCCGAGATCATGGATTCCGTCACGTGGCCCGACCCTAGTTGAGAGCACGCCGTCTACCCCGCAGGGCGCGGTCCCCACATCTCCTCGAGCCGGTCGTGGTCGCGACCGTGGTCGGGGTCGATCTGCAGGATCACCGAGTCGGGGAAGCCGCCGTCCGGGGTCTCGACCTGCACCGTGATGAGGTCGATCGGCGCGACCGTCGAGCGCCAGACGATCTCGGCGACCTGGTCCACGAGGTCGTCGACCACGACCGTGTCGTCGGCCTTCACGTGGACGTCGGCGGACGACGCGTTGGTCGGCGAGTCGGAGACGTAGGCGGAGCGCAGCACGGCCTCGACGCCCGGGACGTCGGAAGCCTTCCGGGCGATGTCGCGCATCAGCTCGGGGCACCCGTCGACCTCGCAGCCCTCGCGGTCGTCGTCCTCGGGCACCGGGGACCACTCGGAGCCGGCGGGACGTCCGCCCCACCGCTGCTCGTAGGTCGTGCGGTCGGCGCCGAAGGGGTAGGAGACGGACTCCTCGTAGCCGTTGCGCAACGTGACGCCGACGCTGAGCACGTCGAGCGGCGAGACGTCGGAGCGCCAGGCCGCCTCGGCCACCGCGTCGGTCACCGCGGTGATGTCGGCCGATACGACGTCCCTGCCGGCGAGGTCGAGGCCCACGGTCAGGTAGGCGACCGGCACGCCCCGTGTCGTACGCCGGGTGCTGCGCACCGCCTCGACACCGTCGATCGCCTGCACCTCGTCGACGAGCGCGGCGATCTCGTCCTTGCACTCACCGCACCCGGTCGGGATCCGCGCGGACGACGGCTCCTTGTCGAGGGGGTTGGTGCAGCCCGTGAGCACCACGAGCAGGCAGACGACGGCGGCCGAGACGTTCCACCTCATGACGGCAGCCTGCCAGAGCACCGGGTCAACGGGTGACCTGGTAGGACACGACCGGGCCGGAGGTGCCGCTGCCGAGGTAGCCGTCGTCGTGCATCCGGGTGATCTGGTCCTGGATCGAACCATTGGTCGACGCGTCAGCCGCGGCGGCACCATTGGTGTAGTGGTCGAGCCCGTGGTTGTCGCCGATGTCGCTGCTGCCCTCGTCGAACTTCACGGTCGTCCGGTTGGGCTGGTCGGGGTTGTCCTCGCCGTCGAGCAGCGGCACCGCGTCACCACGGTTCTCGAAGTGGATGGCGTGGGTGCTGTCGGGCAGGTGGGTCACCTGCGCGGTCGGCGACCCCGCCGTCACGACGTGCTCGACGTTGAAGTGCCGGGTGAACTCCGGGTCGGCGGCCAGCGACGTCGACACCATGCCGCCCTGCGAGTGGCCCACCAGCATCACGTCCTGGCCCTCGAGGCCGGCGTCGAGCATCGCCTGCTGGATGCCGCGGCCGTAGGCGCTGTCCATGCCGCCGATGAGCTGGTAGTTGGTCTCCATGTCGCGGGCGTGGTCGCCGTCCTGCGGGATCGGGCTCATGTCGTCGGTGCCGGGGATGTAGACGATGTACTTGTCCCCGACCTTCTGGATCTGGATCGCGCCGTTGTTCTCCGGGTTGCTCGCATCGAGCTCGTTGGTCGCGTTGAGCTGGGACATCAGGTCGCTCAGGCTGCCGGGCACGCGATCGGTGGCGCCGCCGGTGACGTCGAGCGGGTTGACCTGGTAGTCGGTGTCGTTGCCGAGCAGGAGCGCGAGCAGCCGGGCGGCGTCGTTGGTGGTCGCCTGGTTGATCGGGCCGTCGCCCGGGTTGAGCAGGCCGAGGCCCGGCACGAGGTTCTGGAGGAGGCCGCCGCCCCCGTTGATCAGGTGCTGGGCGAGCTCGGGGTGGTCGTGGAGCAGCTGGCCGAGGTCTTCGGCGAGCTGGGCCTTGAGCGCCTCCTGCTCCTCCGGCGACAGCGTCGAGTAGTAGGCGTAGCTGATCCCGCCCGCCGCGAGGAGCGTCGGGAGCGCCACGACGGTGCCGGCCAGCAACAGCTGGCCGAGCGCGTTGTCGAGCATCTCCATGGCATGCCGGGAGAGGGAGTCGCTGGCCTGGAACGCCGCGACCACCGCCCGTACGCCGAGTGCGTCGGCCTCGATGCCGATGGCGCGCACGGTGAGCCCGTTGGCGCCGGTGGTCGCGTCGAGCACCTGGACCTCGGCGTCGCCGAACGAGATCGGCGAGAGGATCGCGGACTCGAGCAGGTCGCCGTTGGCCATGACCCGTGCCCCGAGGCCGGCCATCTCGACGAAGTCGCCGGCCTGGCGCTCGTAGCGCTCGGCCAGCGCGAGCATCTGCTCGTAGCCGGCCTCGACGCCGTGGGAGCCGCCCGAGACCGACTCGATGGGAGGAAGGGTGCCGGTCACGAGGTCACCTCCGCCGCGAGGACCGCGAGGGCGCGGGGCAGGTCGGTCGGCTCCTGCCGCTCGATGCGCACCATGTTCCAGCCGTCCCTGCGGAACGGCGTCAGCGAGCGCCAGCCGTCGTGGAAGAGCACCCACTCGACGATCCCCGCACCGCCACGGCCGCGTTGGCTGCGACCCATCACGGCGGCGTGCAGCCGACCTCGCGCCGCGCTCTCCAGCTGCTCGTGCCAACGGCGTACGTCGGCGTCGTCGGCGGTCTCGAGCGACTCGGTGTCGGGACCGGCCAGCGTCATGCCGGAGTAGTCGGAGACCATCTGGTCCAGCAGCTCGAACCGCCGGCGCTGGACCGCCTCACCCGTCGCGAGGAGGAGGTCCCACGACGTCTCCACGACCTCCGGCAGCGGCTGGTCGACCTTTGCGGCGCTCAGGGTGCGGGTGTCGACCCAGGCCACCCGGCCCAGCTCGAGCCACCAGTCCTCGGCCGCGAGCCAGGTGAGCTCGAAGGTCGAGCCGTCCGCCGTGGACAGGCACACGACCCAGTCGTCGAGGTTGCGGTGCCAGCTGCGCACCCGGACCCGGCCGCGGGCGAGGGACACCAGCATCTCGAGCTCGACGGCCAGCACGGGTGAGTGCCACACCGTCAGCACGGCCCCGCCCTCCTCGGTCGGGGT
>CAZDAO010000495.1:0-3414 GCA_964503015.1 uncultured Nocardioides sp.
CACCACAGGACAGCCGAAACCCGGTGGACTACCCCCGCGTCGCCGCGCCATGGTGCGGACATGCCCACCCAGCCGCTCCTCGAGATCACCCGCTGCGTCACCGACGACGAGTACGAGGCGTGGCGCCAGGTGCGGATCGCCGTCCTCCCCTACGAGCGCACGGTCTCGGTCGCCGAGCTCCGCGAGAACGACTCCCCCGACCGCCTGCTGGTGCTGGCCCGCGAGGAAGGGGTCGTCGTCGGGCACGGGCTGGCTGACCGCTCGAGCATGGCCGGCGGCGGGTCGGTGACTCCCCGCGTGCTGCCGGAGCACCGCCGCCGCGGCATCGGCACCGCGCTGCTCGAGCACCTCGTCGCCCACGTCGAGGCACTGGCCGGCGTCACGACCCTGCGCTCGGGCGCCGACGACGACGCGTCGCTGGCCTTCGCGCACCGCTTCGGCTTCGTCGAGGTCAACCGGGAGGTCGAGCAGACCTTCCACCTCGACGAGCTGCCCGGGCCGGTCGAGGTGCCACCCACCCCCGGCGGGATCGAGGTGGTCACCGCCCAGGAGCGTCCGGGCCTGTGGGAGGCGGCGTACGAGCGCTTCGGCCGCGAGGTGCTGGCCGACTTCGCCGTCGACACCCCGCTCGACGTGAGCCCGGAGAGCTGGGTGCGCGAGTGGCTCGTCGACCCGACGTTCCTCGCCCTCGCCGGCGGCGAGGTCGTCGGGTGCGCCGGACTCGGGCTCGACCCGGACCGGCCGACCCGTGCCGAGAACGGCCTGACCGCCGTACGCCGTGACTGGCGCGGTCGTGGGCTCGCGGTCCACCTCAAGCTGCTCGCCCTCGCCTGGGCCGCCGACCACGGGCTCACCGAGGTCTACACGTGGACGCAGGACGGCAACGCGGCGATGCGGGCGCTCAACACGCGGCTGGGCTACGCCACGACCCGCGTCGGGATCCAGCTCGCCCGCCCCTGCAGCAGGGTTGACGCGCACGATCGACTCTTTACCGCCGCCCGGCCGTCCGCGTAGCGTCACCGCCGTGCGCCCCCATCTCCGCACCATCCTCGCCCTGACCGCCTCCCTCCTCACCGCGCTCGCGCTGGTGCCCACCCAGGCCGCCGCGCCACCGGGTCCCGGGGACCGGGCCGCCGCGCCCGACCTGAGGATCCGCACCGTCGCCCGCGGCCTGCAGACCGCGTGGGACGTCCAGCAGGCACCGGGCGGCCGGTTGCTCGTCACCGAGCGCAACCGCGCGCGCATCGACGTCGTGCGCAAGGGCAAGCGGCGCACACTGGCCCGGCTGTCGAAGCTGGTCTGGGTCTCCGGCGAGACCGGCCTGATGTCGCTCGCGGTCGAGCCGGAGCGGCGCTTCCTGTGGGCCTGCCACGGCCACATGACCGGCAACGGTCCTGAGGTCATGGTGTCCCGGTGGCGCGTGGACAAGAAGTGGCGCAAGGTCGCGCACCGCCGCACGATCGTCTCCGGCCTGCCCTCGACCAGCGGGCGCCACGGCGGCTGCCGGTTGCTGCTCGAGCGAGGCAGCGCAGCGCTCCTGGTGGGCACCGGCGACGCGGCCGTCGGCACCAACCCGCGCAACCTCGACTCCCTCGGCGGCAAGGTGCTGCGGGTGCACCGCAACACCGGCGCCGCGATGCCCGACAACCCGTACGCCGGTGCCTCGTCGGCGCGGCGGCTCGTGTGGACCTACGGCCACCGCAACGTGCAGGGCCTCGCCCAACGCCCGGACGGCTCGCTGTGGTCGGTCGAGCACGGCAGCTACCGCGACGACGAGGTCAACCTGCTCGTCCGGGGCGGCGACTACGGCTGGAACCCGGTCCCGGGCTACAACGAGGAGGTCCCGATGACCGATCAGTCGCTGCCCGGGACCCAGCAGGAGGCGAGGTGGTCGTCGGGGAACCCCACGCTCGCGACCTCGGGCGCCGCGTGGGTCAGCGGCGCGAAGTGGGGCGACCTCGACGGCACCCTCGCCGTGGCGGCGCTGAAGGCCGGGGAGGTGCTCTTCATGCGCTTCGACGCGGCCGGTGCCCTGCAGTCGGTGACCCGCCCGGCGGAGCTGCAGCGCTACGGCCGGCTCCGCTCCGTCACCGCGGCCCGCAACGGCGACCTGTTGATCACCACCGACAACGGCAACGACCGGGTGCTGCGGGTGTCCCCGCGCTGAGCGCGTGACCAGCGCCACAGGGCTCCTACCGGCGGGTCCGCACTAGCCTGACGAGTGGTCCGTGGACTCCACCAGGGAGCTGCGAGATGACGAGGAGCGACCCATGCCTGCACCCGAAGAGACCGCCCCCTACGGCTCCGGCCCCGCCGCCCCCGCGGCGCCCGCCAAGCGCGTCCGCACCCATCACCTGCGGGAGATGAAGGAGCGCGGCGAGAAGATCACCATGCTGACGGCGTACGACATGTACACCGCGGCGACCTTCGACGAGGCGGGCATCGACCTGCTGCTCGTCGGCGACTCCGCGTCCAACAACGTCTACGGCAACGAGACCTCGCTGCCCGTCACCGTCGACGAACTGCTGCCCCTCACCCGGGCGGTCGCCCGGTCCGTGAAGCGCGCGATGGTCGTCGGCGACCTCCCCTTCGGCAGCTACCAGGCCTCGCCCGAGCAGGGCTACCTCACCGCCGTCCGCTTCATGAAGGAGGCCGGTGCCCACTGCGTCAAGCTCGAGGGCGGCGCCGAGATGGCCCCGGTCATCGAGAAGTGCACGCGCGGCGGCATCCCGGTCATGGCGCACATCGGCTTCACCCCGCAGAGCGAGCACACCCTCGGCGGCTACCGCGTGCAGGGACGGGGCGACGCCAGCGACCGCGTCGTCGCCGATGCCCGCGCGGTGCAGGAGGCGGGCGCCTTCGCGGTGGTGATGGAGATGGTGCCGGGCGACGTCGCCGAGCGGATCAGCAAGGAGCTGACCATCCCGACCATCGGCATCGGCGCGGGCGCCGGCTGCGACGGCCAGGTGCTGGTCTGGCAGGACGCCTTCGGCCTGCGGACCGGACGGATGGCCCGCTTCGTCAAGCAGTACGCCGACGTGCACGCGGTGCTGCTCGACGCGGCGCGGGCGTACGCCGACGACGTGCGCGGCGGCACCTTCCCCGGGCCCGAGCACACGTTCTGACGCCACCCAGACGCCGCGCCGGCTCAGGCCCAGCCGAGGAACCGCGCGCCCGCGACCACCGTCGCCAGCCACAGGACCGCCACCGCGACCGGGAGCAGCGCGACCGCTCGCGGCCGGGTGGCGAACCAGGCGATCGCCAGCAGGAGCGCGACCACCCAGGCCAGGCCGAGCACCGCGATCGCCCACCAGGGGGCGGCCGCCGCGACCGGCGTGGCGCCGATCAGGAACGCCACGCACGCCAGCCCGACCAGGCCGACGAACGGCCAGGGCGACAGCGGCGCGCGCCGGG
>CAZDAO010000496.1:0-3409 GCA_964503015.1 uncultured Nocardioides sp.
ATGGTCACCGGCTCCTTGTCGGTGACCTCGCCCTGGTCGCCGGGCGTGGTGACGACCCGGACGGCGTCGCCGCCGTAGAGCGGCTCCGAGGGCATCTGCGCGGGAGTGAGGCTGATGCCCACGAGGGACTCACCCTCCCCCGGCACCAGGCTGTCGGCGATCGCCTGCTCGGTGAGGAGAGTGCCGGCCCACAAGTCAACCGAGGCGCGACTGCCTTCGAGCTCGGCCTTCTGGCTACCGGGAACCGGAGTCAGCGCCGGGTCGACGCCGACCCGAACCACGGCGAGGTCACCGGCCTCGATGAGCTCGCCGCGCTTGATGTCGCTGCTGACGACGAGGACCTCCTGAGCGTCGTTGACCGACGTGAAGGCGAACGCGGTGCCCAGCGCTCCCGCGGCGACGAGGGCCACGCACAGCGCGAACAGCCATGGCCTGGCACGCCGCTTGATCCGCAGAGCAGTAGGCCGCGGAGCAGTAGTGGGCACGGAAGACGATCGGTTCGCGGACGATGCATCGTCCGCGGCCCCGCGAGCGGTGTTCTGCGCCATGGATCCCGACTCCTCTCTCGTCTCGATCACCTACGTGTCAAGACGGGCCGCTGCGATCACTAGAGACCGATCTTGATAGCAATACACTAGTGCATTATTATCGAGCGTCTGGTTGTCCACAGGTGACCGATTCCGAGATGTCATCGCCCGAGTCCTGACCGGATGAGGTCGCGCGGCCCCGTCCCCCCGATGGGACTGAACATCAACGCTTCTGCGAGATCCGAAGGTCCATGGGACCACAGATCACGATCTTCTTGCGGAACTGATCCTTGCCCTGTGGAGAGCCGTCAAACCTGCCTACGGGAACTCACCTCTCAGGCTGGGCCGAACCTCCGTGCCGGCGCCGCTGCCGCTGGGCCTCACCGAACGCACCCTCGACCACATCGACGGATACACCAAGTATCCGGGCGAGCTCTTCAACGGCGTTGGATGCCGGCAGCCGCGTCCAGCGACCCTGCTCCCATGCGTAATAAGTCGGCACAGCTACCTTGATGGCCGCAGCCACGTCAGGCACGGTGAGCCCTGCTTGCAGGCGCAGCGCCCTGAGGTCGGGCACCGCCCCATCGAAGCGAACGAGCCTCAATGTCGGGATGTCGAGTGCTCTCGCGAGCTTGACCAGGAAGTCTGGCCGGGGAGCGGAAGTTCCGAGCTCCCAGCGCGACACGCGCTCTCCTCCAGCCGCGCCGACGAGTCGCGCAAGCTCGTGCTGAGTCAGGCCCGCTCTCTCGCGGGCTGCGCGCAATTCTGAGGGGTCAAGGTCTGAAACCATCAGCGACGAACCCTATCGGTCCATGCTCGCGCCGCGTGCGACCCGGAACATGACATTGGTCCGTCATCTTGCGCAGAGCCCAAGCGGCAGACATCAAGACCGACGCTGTTTCTTGGACAAGAACCACACCAGCACGCAATTCACTAACGCTGACGTGGCCAGGTTGGCTGCCGACCCGGTCAAGTCTCGAGACGCGATGGTGATCGCACCCGCAAGCGTCGCGCACTTAGGAGACCAAACGCGGCAAGACCATGCGACACGACGGCGGCGAGGAGGCGAGCGTGAGCGACCCGACCACTCCTAGCGGGCGCGAAATCGCCTTGCAGTTCCCGGTACTGCCGCCGCGCATTGCGGATCGACTGCTCGACCTGCTACTTCCATCCGAACCCAGCGGCCATCGTGACGCAATCGTCACCGAGCATCGCGACGCCGGGGCAGGACCTTTGCCGCGTCAGACCGCTGAGACGCCGTCCGAACCCATGGCCTCTTGAAGCAGCAGTTCACTAGGTTCGACCTCAACCCGACTTGGGTCGAATCTTCGGCCGCGGGCAACGGCCCGCTTGATCCGCACGTCGAGCAGCAGGCGAATCACCTCCCTCTGATCAGAGAGGCTCGCGTTCCGCCACCCGTCATGAAGGGTGGCGGCGCATAGCAGCCGACGTAGTGCGGGAGAGGACACGGCAGCGACCTGCTGCCCTCGCAACTGATCGATGGCGTCCTCAATCCGCTTTGTCTCTGCCGCGTACGCGCGGAGGGTGAGCTCTCCGGCAGCGCGCAGGCTCTCAACCTCGTCAAGCTCCGACTCTCGTTCGGCGATAAGGGATGAGATGTCAGGACGTCTTGTCGCTGCGCCCTCGCGTCGCCGGTGCGCCGCCGCAAGTGCCTGCTGAAAGTCGGGGCGATCGAAGAGCGCCACGAGCACCTCCTCGATGCGCTCATCTACACGATCCGCGGTCACCGTTACCCTCATGCAGCCCTCGTTGCGGCATACATATGCGCGCGGCATCCGTGAGAGGTTTGTGGCTGCCTTCATACGTGCTCCGCACTCACCGCAGGTGGCAATCCCCGACATCAAGTGCCTCGGAGCAGGCCCTCGTGGAACCTTCACGCTGAGGCGCGCAGGGTCGCTGAAGAGAGCATGCAGCCTTAGCCAGGTGCCGTAATCGATGATCGGTTCCCAGTCGGCCGGCCCGATGTCCTCTCCTCGATGCACTCGACGGCCGGCGATGGTCGGATTCCGTAGCAGCTGCCGCAGGGTCGCAGGTTCCCAACGGGTCACGACCCCGGCTGGATTGCTCTCCAATGTCTGCCGCCGCGGCTTGCGCGGAGTCGGTACGCCACGAGCGTTGAGCTCCCGGCAAATGCCGCGCAGGGTGGCCCCGTCCAACAAAGCTTGAGCTGCCTCCGCCAGCACCATAGCCTCGGGCAAGAGCTGCCTGGGGTCGCTCGCTGAATAGGGCGTCTGCCGGATCAACGCGCCGGTGCTGGGCTCATACTCACGTCGATATCCGTAAGGCAAACGTCCATGCGGACGTCGTCGCTCCGCGTTCGCGGCGACGGTACGCAAGTTGCGGTCGCGAATGTCGTTCGACTCACGCTCAGCTAGAAGAGCGTCCAGCCCAGTCGACAATCGATCGTCCGCACGGCTGAGATCGAATCGCCGACCCTTGTAGACCAGTTGAGCTCCCGCCTCGTGGCACGCAGACCGGAGCCGCACGTAGTCCTCGAGGTCACGGGATGCCCTGCTCATTTCCCAGACAAGGACAACGTCAACAACCCGCGTCCGAATCAGATGGAGCGCTTCCTCGAAGCCTTCTCGCTCGCGCTTGCGATAGGCGCTCGCAGACCGGTTGTCATCCCGGATCGTGTGAGTGATCGCAACGTCGTTGAGCGCTGCCCAACGCTCGTTCTCTCGAAGCTGAGTGTCGACGCTCGCGCCGCGCCGCTTGGGATCGCGACTGGCGCGCCCATAGGACAAGGCGGTCTCTGCTACCACGTCCCTAGCCTAAGTTACACATCCCCTTTTGTCTGTTGTCCCCGGCGAGGAGCGGCAGGGTGCACATCTTGACCAGCGCCTCCCGGGCGCTGTTGG
>CAZDAO010000497.1:0-3403 GCA_964503015.1 uncultured Nocardioides sp.
GTGGTGGTCTTGCCGACGCCACCCTTCTGGTTGCACATCGAGATCACCCGCGCGCCACCGTGCTCGGCCACGGCGGTCGGCTCGGGGAACACCGGCATCGGACGTCCCGTCGGCCCGAGCGGCGCCTCGGCCGTCGTGGTGGGCGCGACGTCGAGGGTCTGCTCGACCGTCGTGCGCTCGAACGGGATGGGCTGGGTCACGGTGTGCTCGTCTCGGGGGGAAGGTGACGGGGAAGGGGCCTGCGAAGGGGCCGCGGAAGGAGCGGGCGGGAGCGGTGGTCGGACCAGCGGCGGCATCTCCGGGGCACTGCTCCCGGTGCTTCCCGGACCTGGGAGTCCCGCACCACTCATGTCAGCTCCTTCTCGTGTCGACTCGGGTTCGATTGGACCACGCCGAACCCCTCGAGCTTTGTCGACACGTCGACAGTTCCGGGAACGACCTCGCGCGACTCTAGGACCGCCGGGGAGGCGCCAACAACACCACCGGGAAGTCCCACAGGCAGTCGTCGCGATCTGTGCACCCGCCCTCGCTGCCGTGCACAGGCACGCGCCACCTGTGCACAACCCTGTGCACCCGGACCGTCGGCGCGAGTTGCCAAAGGTAGTACCTTTCAGCGAGGATGCGGGCGACCTGTGACGACGCTCACAACCACCCCCAAGGGAGCCCCCTCGCATGGACAACCTCGAACCGGCGTACAGCACGCCCGTCCTCCTGCTGATCGCCGCAGCCGCCGTGGCGCTGCTGCTGTTCCTGGTGATGAAGGTGCGCCTGCACGCCTTCATCACCCTGGTGCTCGTCAGCCTGCTCACCGCCGTCGCCGCCGGCATCCCCGTCGCCGACGTGCCGGCCGCGCTCCTGGCGGGCTTCGGGAGCACCCTGGGCGCGGTCGCCCTGCTGGTGGGCTTCGGGGTGATGCTCGGTCGCCTCCTCGAGGTGACCGGCGGCGCCCAGGTCCTGGCCGACAGCCTGATCAACCGGTTCGGTGAGCAACGCGCGCCCTTCGCGCTGGGCGTGGCCGCCCTCATCTTCGGGTTCCCGATCTTCTTCGACGCGGGCCTGGTGGTCTTCCTGCCCATCATCCTCACCGTCGCCCGCCGCTTCGGCGGCTCGGTCCTCCTCTACGCCCTCCCCGCGGCCGGCGCGTTCGCCGCGATGCACGCCATCGTCCCGCCGCACCCCGGGCCGGTCGCCGCCGGCACCGCGCTCGGCGCCGACATCGGCGTCGTCCTCCTCATCGGCGTGCCCGTGGCCGTCGCGTCCTGGTACGTCGGCGTCTACCTCGTCTCGCGCGTCCTGGGGCGCCGGTACGACGTGCCGGTGCCCGCGCTGCTCTTCGGCGAGATGGACGGCGGCGCCGACCCCGACCGACCCGCCGCCACTCCCCCCGCCTTCGGCACGGTCCTCGGCCTGCTCCTGGTGCCGCTCGTCCTGATCTCGTTCAACACCGTCCTCACCACGCTGGTCACCAGCGGCGCGCTCGACGAGGGGCAGACCTGGGTGGAGCTCCTCCAGCTGCTCGGCAACACGCCCGTCGCCCTCCTCGTCAGCCTGCTCGTCGCCATCGGCGTGCTCGGACGCCGGACCGGCTCGCTGTCGCACACCATGGACGTGCTCGACCAGTCGCTGGGACCGATCTGCTCGATCATCCTCATCACGGGCGCAGGTGGGATGTTCGGCGGGGTGCTGCGCACCAGCGGCATCGGCGACGCGCTGACCTCCTCGCTCTCCGACCTCGGCCTCCCGCTGCTGCTGCAGGCCTTCCTGATCGCCACCGCGCTGCGGGTCGCACAGGGCTCGGCCACGGTCGCGCTGACCACGACCGCCGGGCTCATCGCCGGCCAGGCCGGCGGGCTCGGCAACGTCGAGCTCACGCTGCTCGTGGTCGCGATCGCCGCGGGCTCCACCGTGCTCTCCCACGTCAACGACTCGGGCTTCTGGCTGGTGAGCAGGTTCTTCGGGATGGACGAGAAGACCACCCTGAAGACGTGGACGGTCATGGAGACCACCCTCGGTCTCACGGCGTTCGCCGTCGCCGCGCTGCTGTGGCCGGTGGCAGGGCTGCTGTGAGGTCAGGTGGCCTGGCCGAGGTCGGAGACGACCTCCGCACAGATCGCGGTCATCGCGAAGCGGGCCACCTCGGCCTCGCCCCCGGCGACCGCCTCCGCGACGACCTGGTGCAGCCGGCGCGCCTCGCGCTTGGGCTCGGGGGGCATCAGGTCGTGGTCGGTCCGGCCGCGGAGCACCTCCTCGACCACGTCGCCGAGCCGGGCGAACATCACGTTGCCCGACGCGCGCAGCAGCAGCCGGTGGAAGGCGACGTCCTGCTCGAGGAAGGTGCGCAGGTCCCCCGCGGCCCCCGAGCCCTCCATCTCCTCGGCGATCCGCACGATCTCGGCGCGCTGCGCGTCGTCGGCGTGCACGGCAGCGAGGGCCGCCGATGTGGGCTCGACGGCGGCGCGCAGCTCGGCCAGCTGGTGGAGGTGAGCCAGCCGGTCAGCGCCGCCCAGACGCCACCTGATGACGGCAGGGTCGAAGTCGTCCCACCTCTCGCGCGGCAGGATCCGTACGCCGGTGCGGCGCCGGCTCTCGACAAGTCCCATCGACACCAGCACCTGCACCACCTCCCGGGCCACGGTGCGCGAGACGCCGTAGGCCTCACCGAGCCACTCGAGGGTGATGACGGCGCCCACGGGCAGGTCACCGCGGACGATGCGGGGGCCCAGCTCGGCGAGCACGGTGCTGTGGGCGGTCGACACGACGAGCAGACTAGCTCCGCGACCGGACGCCCGAGCGGACCCGACGACGCTCCGCGCCACCTGGTGGTGATGGGCGTCTCCGGCACCGGCAAGACCACCGTCGCGGCCGAGCTCGCTGCGCACTTCGGGTGGCGCTTCATCGAGGGCGACAGCCTCCACCCCGAGGCCAACATCGCGAAGATGTCCGCCGGGATCCCCCTCGACGACGACGACCGTCGCCCGTGGCTGGAGGTGCTCGGCCGGCTGCTGGCGTTCCACCACGCCGACGGCATCTCGAGCGTGCTCACCTGCTCGGCCCTCAAGCGGTCCTACCGCGACGTCCTGAGGGCGGGGGTGCCGGAGGGGTCCGTGCTGTTCGTGCACCTCGCCGCACCGTTCGAGGTGCTCCTCGACCGGATGGAGGCACGCGACCACTTCATGCCGCCATCGCTGCTCCAGTCCCAGTTCGACACCCTCGAGCCCCTCGGTGAGGACGAGGTCGGCGCGGTCTTCGACGTCTCCGAGCCGGTCGTCGAGGTGGTGCGGGCCGTGATCGAGGTCGTCGAGCGCTGAGCGGTGGCGCGCAGGCGTCCCATGCTGCTCAGAGGCGGCGCACCGCCCGCGTCGCGAGCACCAGCTCGCCGGCCTCGTCGGTGGCGTCGCAGTCC
>CAZDAO010000498.1:0-3398 GCA_964503015.1 uncultured Nocardioides sp.
GTCGCGGCCCATGCCGAGGACGACGACGGGGATGGACAGGGCCACGCCGAACCAGAAGCGGCGGGTCATGTCGCGCAGCTCCGGCGACGGGCCCGAGTCGACCGTGACCATCACCGGCTCCAGCGCCATGCCGCAGATGGGGCACGCTCCAGGGCCGGGTCGGCGGATCTCGGGGTGCATCGGGCACGTGTACTCCACTGCCTCCCCCTCGCCGGGCGTGGGCGGGGCAATGCCACTCGCCGTCGCAGCGTGTCCGGCGTGCGTGTGAGCGTTCCCGGCCTGGTCGTGGCTTGCGTACCGGTCGGGCGTGGCCTGGAACTTGTCCTTGCAGCTGGCCGAGCAGAAGTAGAACTCCTGCCCCTCGTGGGTGAGCGTGTGCTCGGTCGCGGCCGGGTCGACGCTCATTCCGCACACCGGGTCCGTGACCTGGTGCGTCGTGGCCGTGTCCGACTCGTGCATGTGCGCGTTCATGTCTCCCACCATACCCCTAGGGGGTATGCAGTCAAGGGTCATAGGCACCCTCTTCCCGGTGCCGTTCACCTCGCGCTGCGCAACAACGAGCCACTCTGAGAGCGGCGCCCCACGACCCTCCACGCGAGCCGAATCGCCTCATCGGTCGCGTGGAGCTCGGGGTCTCGAGCCTGGCCCGTCAGACGGCCAGCGCGAGGCGTGAGGGGTCGTGCTCGACGAGGTACCTCAGCACGCTGACCCGAGTGACGTGGCGTCGACGCTGGTGCTGCACACGCACCAGCATGCCGTCCGCAACGCGCGCGTCGATGTCGGCGCTCGCCAGTCCGGTTGCGGCCGACACCTCGGCCCACGTCATCAGGTCGTCGCGGACCTTGGGAGTGCGCCGGCGAACCGGCTGTTGGGTGGCCTCGGCGAGGCTCTTGCGGGTGACCATGCGGCGACCGTCGTGGGCGCGCTCGTCCTGGTCCAGCATTCCGTCCTTCACGAGGTGCTCGACCGCAGCCACACTCGTTCCGAGCTCCTTCGCGGCGACGGAGTACGGCACTGCGCGGCGGTGCAGCTCGGCCTGGTGCGCGTAGTGGTCGCGCACCGCGGTGGCGGTGGGCGCAGGGACAACGTAGTCGCGCTCTCCCCAGGCCTCGAGCTCGAGACCTTGAGCGCGGACGAACTGGTACACGGTGTGGTAGGTCGTACCGACCTCCTCCGCGAGCCGGACCAGGGTGATGCGCGTCCTCAGGCGCTCGCGGAGCGCCATGGCGTCCGAAAGACGCACGCTGCGTTCCTCTCCCTGTCCACGGCCTCCACACGGGATGGTGGGCACCACCCCGTCCGCCATCCAGAGGCGGGCGGTCTTGGGGGTCACGCCCCAGAGCTGGGCGGCCTCGGCCGATCCGAGGAGCGACCTGCCGCCGTCGTCGGTCGAGAGGACGAGCCAACCGCGCTCAGCGAGCTCGGCGTCGATGCGGGCACCGTCCTTCAGCAGGGCGGGCTGGTTGCCCGTGGTGCAGCGGACCGTCGTGGGCAGGAGCAGCCCGGCAGGCAGGTTGGCGATGAGCTCACCCTGGATGAGGACGGCGATGGCCTTGGCGGGCCGGAGCTTGGGGTCGTCGAGCAGGTAGTGGCGGTGCACGACAGCGGTGCCGGGCAGGTGGCCGGCGAACCGACGTGTGTGGCTGTCCTTGACCTCGAGGCGGTCGAGGTCGGACAGGATCGTGCGCCGCATGTCGTGGGGCTGGCACGAGAACACCTCGTCGATGACGTCCTCCTCTGTGGTGCAGTCGACCCTCACGGCCTCGGCGGCCCCGGCTAAGGCAGCGCGGAAGGCCTCCTGTCCGCCGGCGTTACGTCGGGTGAGACCGGGGATGAGTCGGGCGTCCTGGCGGATCACGCCGTCGGCGTCGGTGTGGAAGACCGCGATGATGGTCCGGATGAGGTCCATCAACGTGGGCGGGACGACGAGCACGCGCTCGGAGTTCTTGGTCTTGAGGTCGTCCGTGTGGTCGCAGGTGTGCGTCGTACCATCCGGGGCGGTCTGGGTGAACTTCTTGCCGCCCTGTGCCTTGACGGCCACAGCGCCGTACTCCCCCGCACCCTGGTCAAGCACGTCGTACACGCGGATGCCGTAGGCCTCACCGATGCGGAGGCCGAGGATGCGCATGAGCCAGAGGACGAGCTGGTGCACGACGTGCAGGCGGGAGGCGATGTCCGCGCACCGGCGGAGGCTGACGGGCTGGCGCGGTGCGCTGGGAGCCCTGTCGGTGCGGTGCATCTTCAGGCTGGTGCGGTCCTGCGGGACGTCCACGCCGTGGTCGAGGGCGTACTTGCACACCTCGTCGTAGGCCCACATGACGTCGTTGGCGACGTCCTGCGAGAGGCTGCCGTTGGTGCGCGGGCCGCGGCGGAGCTCACCAGTCGGACCCAGGACGGCCTCGCTGTAGAGGTCGGCGACCCGGAAGCGGTGCACGGCTGCCGTGGGGTCAACAGGGTTGAGCACGCCGTCGGCCTTGCGGCGCTTGAGGGTCGACTTCGATGCCGTCATCTTCGGCAGCGCCAGCGCCTCGGCCATCGTGACGAGACCGGTGGGGTCGACTCCCTCAGGGACCGTGACCGTGGCCTCGGTCGTCGAGCGGGTGAGGGACGCCTGCAACGCCTTCACCTCGTCACGCACCATGGTCTCCATCACCAGACCCCGCTGGTCCATGAAGGCCTCGATGCGCTTGATGTGGCCCTTGGTGGCCGTCGAACGGTCGTGCTTCGCGCGCTTCAGCTCGCTGTAGTACTCGGTGTGCCACGGGTCCGCCATCGTGCGGAAGGCCGTTCCGGTCTTGGTGCTCCGCTTGCCTGCGACGCGGCCCTCGGTGTCAGGGACCGGCAGGTCGGTGCCGCCCTCGATGGCGGGGATACCCTCTGCGATCCAGCGGTCGGCGGCCTCCTCGGTGGTGAACGTGTAGGTCTGGCGCTTGGTGGCGCCGCGGTGGATGGGGAGGCTGGCGGTCCAGCCCTTGTCCGTCAGCTTCTTGGACCCCTTCAGCGGGCGGCTCATGCTGCACCGCCCTTGCGCACGAGGCTCTTGAGGAGGGCGATGGTGCCGGCGCGCTCGTCTGCGAGGGCGACGGCTGCGGTGAGCTGCTCCTCGAGGCGGATGACCTGCTCGCGCAGCGCCTTGGTCTCCTTGGACTCGCGACGGGCGGCGAGCTCGTTCTCGACCTGCTCGACCTGGGAAGGGTCGAGGTCGCCGGTGGCGACGAGGTCGCTCACCGGGACGCGCCAGGTCTTGCGGCCGGTCTCGTCCTGGACGGCGTTGGGCCAGCGGCCCTTCCCGGAGTCGTTCCAGGTCTTGTTGGTCTTGATGTCGCGGCCGGCGAGGTCGGCGATCTCGCTCAGGGTGAGGGTGGGGTCGGGGGGGTTGGGGGCCGGCGTCGTGGCGC
>CAZDAO010000499.1:0-3393 GCA_964503015.1 uncultured Nocardioides sp.
TCGACACCGAGGGCAAGCCCGGCGTGGCCTGGCGGGCCCGCCGCGCGGCCGCCGATGTACGCCGCGAGGCCAAGCAGGTCGCCAAGGACGCCCGCCGCGAGGCCAAGCTCGCCCGCGCCCAGCTCACCTGACCACGGGCTGCGATCTCGATAGGGTGCGCGGGTGAGTGACCCCGCGACGCCCGCCGTGCCGACCGATCCGTGGCCGGCGCCGCGTCCCCGCGACGCGGTCGACCGGGTGGTCTCGCTGCCCGGCAGCAAGTCGCTGACCAACCGCGCGCTCCTGCTCGCCGCGCTCGCCGACGGCCCCAGCGTCGTACGACGTCCGCTGCGCTCGCGCGACACCCTGCTCATGGCCGCCGCGCTCCGGGCGCTCGGCACGCGCCTCGAGGACCGGGACGGCGACTGGGCCGTCACCCCCGCGCCCTGGGAGACCGACGCCGCGGTCGACTGCGGGCTCGCCGGGACGGTCATGCGGTTCGTGCCCCCGGTGGCGGGCCTGGCCCGGGGCACCGTGGCGTTCGACGGGGACCCCCACATGCGGCTGCGCCCAGTCGGCCCGATGCTGTCCGCCCTCGCCGCCCTCGGCGTCCGGATCGAGGACGGCGGCCGCGGCGCGCTGCCCTTCGCCGTGCACGGCGCGGGTGCCGTCCCCGGCGGCACGGTGACCATCGACGCCAGTGCCTCGTCCCAGTTCGTCTCCGCGCTGCTGCTCGCCGGAGCCCGCTACGAGCACGGCGTCGACGTCCGGCACGTCGGGAAGCCCGTGCCCTCGCTCCCCCACATCGAGATGACCGTGCAGATGCTCCGTCAGCACGGCGTCGATGTCGACGACGGCGACGCCAACCGGTGGGCGGTCGCCCCGGGGCCCGTCAGGGCGGTCGACCACGAGATCGAGCCCGACCTGTCCAACGCGGCGCCGTTCCTCGCGCTCGGCGCCGCGACCGGAGGACGGGTCACGGTCACCGACTGGCCGGCCGAGACGACCCAGCCGGGCGACGAGCTGCGGGAGATCCTCACCCGGATGGGGTGCGAGGTGACGCTGGCCGACGGCGACCTCACCGTGGTGGGTCCGCGGCGCCTCAGCGGGGTGGACCTCGACCTCCACGACGTCGGCGAGCTCACTCCCGCCGTCGCCGCCCTGTGCGCACTCGCCGACTCCCCCTCGCACCTGCGCGGCATCGCCCACATCCGCGGCCACGAGACCGACCGCCTCGCGGCCCTCGCCACCGAGCTCGGCCGGCTCGGGGCCGACGTCACCGAGCGCGAGGACGGCCTGTCGATCCGCCCGGCCGCCCTGCACGGCGGCACGTTCCGCACCTACGCCGACCACCGGATGGCCCACGCCGGCGTGATCCTCGGGCTGGCCGTCGACGACGTGCTGGTCGAGGACATCGCCACCACGTCGAAGACCTTCCCGGACTTCGCGACCGCGTGGACCCGGGCCGTGGACGGGACCACCCGGTGACCGGCCGCTACTCCGACCACGACCACGAGCACTACGAGCGGCCGCGCCGCCGCACCCGGCCGCGCACCAAGGACCGGCCGAGCTACGACGACGCCGTCGACGCGCGCGTGGTGACGGTCGACCGCGGCCGCTTCACCCTGCTCCTCGACGGCCGCCGGGTGATGGCGATGAAGTCCCGTCCGCTCGGGCGCAAGGGCGTCGTGGTCGGCGACCACGTCCGCGTCGTGGGCGACACCAGCGGCGGCGACGGGTCCCTGGCCCGCATCGTGGAGGTGGTCGAGCGGACCACGACACTGCGCCGCACCGCCGACGACGACGACCCCGTCGAGCGGGTGATCGTCTCCAACGCCGACCAGCTCGTCGTGGTGACCGCCCTGGCCGACCCCGAGCCCCGCCCGCGCCTGATCGACCGCGCGCTCGTGGCGGCGTACGACGCCGGGATGGCGCCGCTGCTCTGCCTCACCAAGGCCGACCTCGCGGACCCGGAGACGCTGCTGTCGACCTATCGCTCCCTCGGCGTGCCCTGGGTCGTGACCCAGCTCAAGGGCGAGGGCGCCGGCGACCTCACGGAGCTGCGCGAGCGGCTCCGCGGGCGCACCAGCGTGCTCGTGGGGCACAGCGGCGTGGGCAAGTCGACGCTCGTCAACGCGCTGGTCCCCGATGCCGGGCGCGAGGTGGGCATCGTCAACGCGGTGACCGGGCGCGGGCGGCACACCTCCACCAGCGCCTACCTCCTCGAGCTGCCCGGTCAGGACGGGAGGGGCGACGGCTGGATCATCGACACTCCTGGCATCCGCTCGTTCGGGCTGGCGCACGTGCAGCCGGAGAACCTCATCGAGGCCTTCCCCGACCTGGAGGAGATGACCGAGGACTGCCCGCGCGGGTGCACCCACGGGGCGGACGAGCCGGAGTGCGGGCTCGACGAGGCGGTCGCGGCGGGCGAGGCGGACCCGGACCGGGTGGAGTCGTTCCGCCGGCTGCTCAGCGCCCGCGAGGGCGCCAGCGACTGGTAGGGCTCAGCCCCAGACGGCGCGCGCGCCGGAGTCGCCGGCGAGGAACAGCATCACGAGCAGGACGACCGAGGCGACGACGAGCAACGCCGCGACCGGCACCTGCCAGCGTGTCTCGCGCGCACCGCGACCGGACGCCAGCGCGGAGACCCCGCCGAGGGCCCAGGCGGCGAGCACCGACACCGGCACGTAGCCGAGGGCGACGTTGCGCAACAGCTCGCCGCGCTCCTCGTGCTCCTCGACGATCGGCGCCAGCTCGGGGCGCGACTCGAGGAGGTCCTCCCCGGACAGGGTGGCCAGGAAGGCGGTCAGCGCCGTGAGCACGGCGAGCACCAGGAGCGGCCAGCGCAGCAACCAGCGCCACCTCGGGACGAGGGCGTACGCGATCCCGGTCAGAGCCGCGAGAGGTCCCAGGACCACGACGGCATGGACGACGAGGGGGTGCAGCGGCACACCGTTGAGCTCCATGCGTGCAGGGTAGGGGCGGATGCTGGGAATAGCCTGTGAACATGCCCATCACCGGCGGCACCGCCGACCACACCGACGACCTGCGCCTCGCCCACGTCCTGGCCGACGACGCGGACTCGCTCACCCAGGCCCGCTTCAAGGCCCTCGACCTGCACGTCATGAGCAAGCCCGACCTCACGCCCGTCACCGACGCCGACAAGGCCGTCGAGGAGGGCATCCGTCGCACGCTGTCGCGCGTGCGGTCGCGTGACGCCGTGGTCGGCGAGGAGCAGGGCACCACCGGGCACAGCCAGCGCCGGTGGATCGTCGACCCGATCGACGGCACCAAGAACTACGTCCGCGGCGTGCCGGTCTGGGCGACCCTGATCGCGCTGGCCGTCGACGACGAGGTGGTCCTCGGCGTGGTCTCCGCCCCCCAGTTGCAGCGCCGCTGGTGGGCCTCGGCCGG
>CAZDAO010000500.1:0-2149 GCA_964503015.1 uncultured Nocardioides sp.
CGGGCGTCGCACCATTCCCCCGACGACCGCGGGGCCTGACACTCCCCCTGCAACCCGGCAGCGCAGCGGCGTCCGTGCGTACGACGTCACCGACGAGAGGCCGGGCGCTCCAGTCCGGCGAAGGTGTGGTGGCACCGCGACCTAGCCCCCGCCCACACCTCCAGGGCCTCATCCACCTGGAGGAACTTCGTGAGAACACTCTGTACGTCGCTCGCCGCCGCCGCGCCCGGCTCGACCGTCACGCTCGAGGGCTGGGTCCACCGGCGTCGCGAGCTGGCCCGCACGACCTTCCTCGTGCTGCGCGACCGCAGCGGCCTGGCCCAGGTCGTGCTGCCGTCCGGCACCGTCGTACCGCCCGAGGAGACGGTCGTCCGGGTCACCGGCACCGCGACCGCGAACGCACAGGCGCCCGGCGGCGTCGAGGTCACCGAGGCGGTCGTCGAGCTCCTCACCGAGCCCGCCGCGACCCCGCCGGTCGAGCTGTGGCGGCCCGCGCTGGACGCGTCGCTGCCGACGCTGCTCGACCACGCGCCCGTGCTGTGGCGGCACCCGGCCCAGCGGGCCCGGTGGGAGCTGGCGGCCGCGTCGCTGAAGGGCTTCCGCGCCACGCTCGACGGGCTCGGCTTCACGGAGGTCGCGACGCCCAAGTTCGTCGAGTCCGCGACGGAGTCGGGCGCGAACGTCTTCGCGGTGGACTACTTCGGGCGACCGGCCTACCTCGCCCAGAGCCCGCAGTTCTACAAGCAGCAGCTGGTCGGGGTCTTCGAGCGCGTCTACGAGGTCGGCCCCGTGTTCCGCGCCGAGCCGCACGACACGGTCCGCCACCTCGCGGAGTACCGCTCCCTCGACGTCGAGCTCGGCTTCGTCCGCGACCACCGCGACGTGCTCGCCGTGCTCCGCGAGGTGCTGGCGGGGATGGTGACGGCCGTCGCGTCCTGCAAGGACGCGGTCGCCCGCACCGGCGCCCGGCTCCCGGTGGTGCCGGAGGAGATCCCGGTCATCCACTTCGCCGACGCGCTCGAGCTGGTCGGCGCCCCGGCCGACGAGCCCGACCTCGCGCCCGAGCACGAGCGCGCGCTCGGCGCGTGGGCGCTGGCCGAGCACGGCAGCGACTTCCTCGCGGTCGAGGGCTACCCGATGGCCAAGCGGCCCTTCTACACGCACCCGTGGACCGGCCGGCGGTCTGCGGCGCGCCCGGGAGTGCAGGAGGAGCGGCAAAGCCGGACGAGCGCAGCGGCGGAGGGTGCGGGCGCGACGACGAACGAGCGGGTCACGAGCGCCGCGGACACGCGCCGAAGCGAAGCGGAGGCGCAAGTCCAGCACAGCAACTCCTTCGACCTGCTGTTCCGGGGGCTCGAGCTGGTCACCGGCGGGCAGCGCCTGCACACCGCGACGGCGTACGACGAGGCGCTCCGGGCGCGCGGCGAGGACCCGGCCGCCCATGCGGCCTACCTCCAGGCCTTCCGGCACGGGATGCCGCCGCACGGCGGCTTCGCGATCGGCCTGGAGCGCTGGGTGGGCCGGCTCGTCGAGGCGGCCAACGTCCGCGAGGTCACGCTCTTCCCGCGCGACCTCCACCGCCTCTCGCCCTAGACCGGGTGGCGACGGAGATCAGCGCGGACACGCGCCGAAGCGAAGCGGAGGCGCAAAACTACTCGTCGACGGCGTCGGGGTTGGTGCAGATGACGGTGTCGCTCGGCGTGTAGGTCGTGCTGAAGACCTCGTCCTCACGGGTCTCGGTGTTGCCGTTGACCGGCTCGAAGTAGCGGGTGACGTCGATGTCGAAGCCGCCGAAGCCCTCGTTGGGGTGGCAGGTGAGCGAGTCGATGCGGCGGGTCTTGTGCTTCGTGAAGTTGTAGCGCTCGCTGGTGGTCGTGGTGATGTCCCAGTACTTGGTGGAGTACATCGACGCGGTCACCACGCCCGAGGACGAGGGGGTCGACGGGGTCACGCTGGTCTTGATGAGCACGCCGTAGGGGGTGTCGTTGCGGAAGCGGAGGTCCACCGCACCCCACGCGACGGTCGCCTCGCGGCCGATCGGGTAGCGGTCGATGTAGAACGAGTGCGGCTTGTGCTCGACGTCCTCGAGGCCGGCGAAGAACATCGCGTTGAAGAGCGTGGTCGCCATCTGCGAGACCCCGCCGCCGAG
>CAZDAO010000500.1:2249-3385 GCA_964503015.1 uncultured Nocardioides sp.
GCCGGCACGACCTGCGGCTTGCCGTCGACGAGGGTGACGGTGGCGTCGACCGGCGCGCCCGTGGTGACCTTGGAGCCCACGACCTCGGACAGCTTCGCGGCGTCCAGGGTCGGCACCAGCTCGCCGTCGGTCGGCACCAGGCTGAGCGCGGCGGTGTAGTCGGCGGGGAAGACCTTGACCGTCGACCCCTCGAAGGCGAGCGTCACCGGTGCGGCGACGGCCGGCGAGGCGAACCCGTCGAGCGCTTCCTGCACGTCGGAGGAGTCGATGTCGGGCTCGACTGTCGCCATCTCGAGCGCCACCGCGTCGGGCGTGTCGGCGAGGAACGCCGACTCCAGCGCGGCAAGCGTGTCGGCAGGGTCGAGGGCGGCGCCGGTCCGCGGCTCGGTGGTCTCGATCCGCTCGCCCTCGAAGGCGATCGCGCCGTCGCGCGGCGTCGCGCCGTACTGCTCGTCGAGGCGGTCGAGGTAGGCGTTGTAGGTGGGCTCGTCGACGGTCACCTCGGCCTCGGTGTCCTCGCCGCCGGTGAAGTAGTTCCAGAGCCGGACCGGGTCCCAGCTCTCCTCCCCGCCGGCCTCGGCCACGGAGGCGTCGTAGTCGACGCCCAGCCCGGCCTCGGCGGGGTCGATCGCGACCTGCTGGCCCTCCACCGTGGTCGCGATGTCACGCGCCACCTTGTCGGCGAGGCCGGCCCGGAGCACCTCGGCCGCCTTGTCCTGCGAGTGCCCGCCGATGCGCACGCCGGAGACCGTCGTGCCGCGTGGGACCTTGTCGCCGGCGACGTAGTGGGCGGCGACGTAGAGCCCGCCGAAGACCACCACGAGGCCGAGCAGCAGCCACACGACGACCTTGGCGCCCGCCTTCTCGCGGGGCTCCCCGTCACTGCGCTGGTTCTTCGGCACGCGGCGAGTCTAGGTAACGGACCCTCGTTCGCCCGGATCCTCGCCGCACCCCGGGACGGGTCCTCGGCGCCGCGCCGCGCCGGACCGCACGGTCGCCAGGGCGGCCACCACCAGCACCGCCGTCCCGGCCACGAGCGACGAACCCATCGCGTCGGCGCCGACCAGGAAGCCACCCGCGGGCCGGGCCAGCGCCCCCCGCAGCACCGGCACGCACCACCCCAGCGCGAAGGCCAG
>CAZDAO010000501.1:0-3376 GCA_964503015.1 uncultured Nocardioides sp.
CTCGCCGGGTAGGTCCGGCGGATCAGAGGGTGCAGCCGACGGTGACGGGCTCGTTGACCAGCCGGACGCCGTACGACGCCTCGACGCCGTCGCGGATCTCGCGGGCGAGCACCAGCAGCTCGGCGGTGGTCGCCCCGCCGCGGTTGGTGAGGGCAAGGGTGTGCTTGGTGGAGAGGCCCACCCGCTCCCCCGCCGCCGCGCTGGTGTAGCCCTTGCCGAAACCGGCGTGCTCGATCAGCCACGCGGCGCTCGACTTGAGCGTCCCGTCGGGCTGCTCCCAGCGCGGCGCCTCGGCGGGCAGCGCGGCCGCCTGCTCGGGGGTGAGGAACGGGTTGGTGAAGAACGACCCCGCCGACCAGGTGTCGTGGTCGTCCGGGTCGAGCACCATCCCCTTGCCGCGCCGCAGCCCGAGAACCGCCTCGCGCACGTCGCGCAGCGGGGCGCGCCCGCCCTCCGCGACGCCCAGCGTGCGGGCCAGCTCGGCGTACGCCACCGGCGCGCCGAGCACGCCCTGGCGGAGCTGGAAGGTCACGTCGAGGACGACGTGTCGACCGGGGTCGGCCTTGAACCGGCTGGTGCGGTAGCCGAAGTGGCAGTCGGCGGCAGCGAAGGTGCGGACGCCGCGGAGCACCCTGTCCCACACCCGCACCCGCGCGATGGTCTGGGAGACGTCCTGGCCGTAGGCGCCGACGTTCTGGATGGGGGTCGCACCCACCGAGCCGGGGATGCCCGACAGTGCCTCGACGCCGATCCAGCCGCGCTCGACGGCCTCGGCGACCAGGTCGTCCCACGACTCGCCCGCTGCCACGGTGACCGTCGCCCCCGAGCACGACGGGTCGCCGGAGCCGTCCACGTCGGCCGAGATGCCGCGCGTGGCGACCTCGACGACGGTGCCGTCGAAGCCCTCGTCGGCGACCACCAGGTTGGACCCGCCGCCGAGCACGAGGACCGGCTCACCCGCCGCGTCGGCCTCGCCGACCGCTGCCATGAGCTCGTGCTCCGTGGTGACGCGGACCCAGCGGTGCGCGGGTCCGCCGAGGCGGAGCGAGGTGTGCGCGCTGAGGACCTCAGGCACGCACGACCGCCTTGGGCATCCCGAGCACCTTCTGGCCCTCGCAGGTCACCTCGAGCACGAGGGTGGCGAGCCCGTCGGCGACGGACTTCACCGTGCCGCCGACGACGACCTCCGCCCCGCCCTCGGCGGGCACGACGACCGGGCTGGTGAACTTCGCCCCGAGGTCGACGACCTCGGCGCCGTCGGTCCACTCGGCCACGGCGCAGCCGACCAGCGCGAGGGTGTACATGCCGTGGGCGATCACCCCGGGCAGGCCGACGCTGCGGGCGACCTCCTCGTCCCGGTGGATCGGGTTGTGGTCGCCGCTGGCATCGGCGTACGCGACGAGGTCCGCACGGGTGACCGTGAAGGTCCTCGGCGCCAGGGCCTGCCCGGGCTCGAGGGCGGTCACCGGCCGGCCTCCGCCCCGGACGAGTGGACGAGGGTGGCCTTGCCGGTGCAGACCACGGCGCCGGTGGCGTCGGTGATCTCGCTGGCGGTGGCGATGACGTCGGCGGCGCCGATCTGGCGCAGCCCGGTGACGGTGAGCGTGGCGCTCAGCTCGTCGCCGACGGCCAGGGGACGCGCGTAGGCGAAGCGCTGCTCGCCGTGGACGATGCGGTGGAGGTCGATCCGCTCGGCGGCGAGGAAGGCCTGCATGGCGTCGAAGGCGAGCACGATCGGGAAGGTCGGCGGCACCGACTCGAGGGGGTCCCCGGGGTGGCCGACGGCGGCAGCGAAGGCGCTGACCCGCTCGGCGGTGACGTTCAGGGGCGCCGGCGCGGGGAACTCACGTCCCACCAGGGAGGGGTCGACGGGCATGTCACGACCCTAGCCGCGGGGAGCGGGCCCACAAACACGACAACCCGTCCGAGTGCTCGGACGGGTCGGGTGCGACGAGGAACGGCGTCAGCGGGTCTCGCGGTGGATCGTGTGCTTGCGCTCGCGCGGGCAGAACTTCTTCAGCTCGATCCGGTCGGGGTCGTTGCGACGGTTCTTCTTGGTGATGTAGTTGCGCTCCTTGCACTCGGTGCACGCGAGCGTGATCTTGGGGCGAACGTCAGAAGACTTGCTGGCCATGGGAAGAACCTTTTCGTTGCGGGTGGTGCGGAGGCTTGCCGACTTGGTGGTAGCGGGGGCGGGACTCGAACCCGCGACACCACGATTATGAGCCGTGTGCTCTAACCACCTGAGCTACCCCGCCACGGGAGAGCCCCTTTACGGAATCGAACCGTAGACCTTCTCCTTACCATGGAGACGCTCTGCCGACTGAGCTAAAGGGGCAACGACGGAGAACGATACACAGGCCCCCGACGGATGAGAAATCGGCTCCTCCCCCCTCCTCAGACGGCCTGGATCCGGGGCCAGCCGACGGCTTCCTCGAGCTCGTAGGCCAGGCCGAGGAGCCGGGCCTCCCGGCCCGCGCCGGCACCCAGCATCATGCCCTGCGGCAGCCCGGCCGCGGTCGTGGCGAGGGGCAGGGAGACCGCCGGCTCGCCGGTGGCGTTCTGGAGCGGCGTGAAGGCCACCCAGTCCATCAGCCGGCCCATGATCTCGTCGTAGTCCTGGTCGGGACGCAGGTGCCCGACCCGGGGCGTCTCGGTGGCGAGGGTCGGCGTCAGCGTGACGTCGTACTGCGCGCGGTGGCGGGCGGCCAGCTTCTGCGACCCGCGCAGGACCGCGATGGACAGCGGCTGCTTGTGGAGGTTCCTGGCGGCGTGGCGGGCGAGTCCGAGGGTGAGGTTGTCGAGCCTGGAGGGGTCCCAGGACGGGCCGAAGTCCTTCTTGCCGCGCCGCACGATGACCAGTGCCAGCATCGACCAGAACCGCACGAAGTGGTCCGGGAAGCTGGCCGGCACCGGGTTGTCGACCTCCTCGACGTGGTGGCCCAGCGACTCCAGCAGCGCTGCGGTCTTCAGCGTCAGCTCACGCACCTCGGGGCTGCAGTCGCGCCCGATGCCCTGGGTGACCACCGCGATCCGCAGCCGCGCCCGGCCCGGGCGGGTGATGTCGCCGACCGGGGCGAGCAGCGGGTTGCGCCACACCTTCTCCGCCTCGCGGTAGAACGCGGCCGTGTCGCGGACCGTGCGCGTCAGCACCCCGTCGGAGACGATGCGCACCGGCATGTCCCGCATCATCCGGTCCTGGGCCAGCCGGCCGCGCGTGGGCTTGAGCCCGACGAGGCCGTTGACCGCGGCGGGGATGCGGATCGAGCCACCGCCGTCGTTGGCGTGCGCGATCGGCACCGCCCCGGCCGCGACGAGGGCCGCCGACCCGGCGGACGAGGCGCCGGCGTAGTGGTCGGGGTTCCACGGCGAGCGC
>CAZDAO010000502.1:0-3374 GCA_964503015.1 uncultured Nocardioides sp.
CCCTCGTCTCGGTGACGGGCGCGCGCTGCTGCTCGGCGAGCTGACGGACCGCGAGGGACGCCTGCGCGACCTGCACCTCAAGGGCTCGGGCCGGACCCCGTTCTCGCGCGGCGGCGACGGCTACGCCGCGGTCGGCCCGATGCTGCGCGAGCACCTCGTCAGCGAGGCGATGCACGCGCTCGGCATCCCCACCACCCGCTCGCTCGCGGTGGTCGCGACCGGACGCGACGTGCACCGCGAGACCGTGCTGCCCGGTGCGATCCTGGCGCGCGTCGCGAGCAGCCACCTGCGCGTCGGCACGTTCCAGTACGCCCGCGCCACCGACGACGTCGACCTGCTGCGTCGGCTGGCCGACCACGCCATCGCCCGACACCACCCGGGGGCGGCGGACGCCGACCACCCCCACCTCGCGCTCTTCGACGCCGTCGTCGCCGCCCAGGCCTCGCTGGTGGCCCGATGGATGCTGGTCGGCTTCGTCCACGGCGTGATGAACACCGACAACATGACGATCTCGGGCGAGACCATCGACTACGGCCCGTGCGCCTTCATCGACGCCTTCGACCCCGCGACGGTCTTCAGCTCGATCGACACCGGCGGCCGCTACGCGTTCGGCAACCAGCCGGTGGTCGCGGAGTGGAACCTCGCCCGCTTCGCCGAGGCCCTCCTGCCCCTCCTCGCCGACGAGCAGGACGAGGCCGTGGCCCTCGCCGTCGCGTCGCTCGAGCGGTTCCGCGACCTCTACTCCACGGCCTGGCGAGACGGCATGCACGCCAAGCTCGGCCTGCCCGACGGACTGGCCGACGACGTGGCCTCGGGGATCGTCACCGACCTCGTCTCCCTGATGCAGGACAACCACGTCGACCACACGTCGTTCTTCCGCGGCCTCGGCGTCGCGGCGCGTGGCGACGCCGAGCCGGCACGCGGGCTCGTGCTCGACCTCGCGGCGTACGACGCGTGGGCGGAGCGCTGGCTGGCGCTGGCCCCCGACGCGGACGCGATGGACCGGATCAACCCGGCCTACGTCCCGCGCAACCACCTCGTCGAGGAGGCGCTGGCCGCCGGCACGGACGGCGACCTCGCGCCCCTGCACGCGCTCCTCGAGGTCCTGGCCGCGCCGTTCGACGCGCGTCCCGGCCTCGAGCGCTTCTCCGAGCCGGCGCCGGAGTCGTTCAGCGGCTACCAGACCTTCTGCGGGACCTGAGCCCGGACCGGGTCCTCACGCCTCGAAGACACACTCCCCCTCGACCCACGTCGAGCGGACCCGCGCGGCGCCGATCTCCTCCGGCGTGCGGAACGGGTCGCGGTCGAGCACCACGAGGTCCGCGACGGCTCCGGGCGTGATCGTGCCGGCGTCGTCGCGGTGGTTCACCCAGGCCGAGCCGCTGGTGTAGGCCGCGAACGCGACCTCGATCGGGAGCGCCTGCTCGGGCAGGAACGGGTCCGTGCCCGCCGGCCCCGGGTCGCCGTACGACGTGCGGTGCACCGCGGTGTGGATCGCGGCGAGCGGGTCGGGGGTGCTCACCGGCCAGTCGCTGCCGGCGACGAGACGGGCGCCCGCGGCGTGCAGGTCGCCGAAGGGGTACTGGCGGCGCGCCCGCTCCGGCCCGAGGAACGGGACCGTCAGCTCGGTCATCTGCTCGTCGTGGCAGGCCCACAGCGACTGGATGTTCGCCGCGACGCCGAGCCGGGCGAAGCGCGGGACGTCGTCGGGGTGCACCAGCTGCAGGTGGGCGACCTGGTGGCGGCGCGAGGGGTCCGTGCCCTCCAACGCGTCCAGTGCCTCGCGCACCCCCCGGTCGCCCAGCCCGTGGAAGTGCACCTGGAACCCCTGCGCGTCGAGCTCCGCGACGTAGGCCGGCAGCCGTTCGGGGTCGACGAACGAGAGGCCGCTGTTGCCGGTCGTGTGCCCGCACCGGTCGAGGTAGGGCTCGACGAGGGCGGCCGTGCCGTTCTCGGCCACGCCGTCCTGCATGATCTTCACCGCCGTCGCCGCGAAGCGGCCCCGCGACCAGTCCGCGCGGTTCGCGACGAGGTCCGCGACCTGCTCGATGCCGCGGTCCCGCTCCCACCACAGGGCTCCCACCACGGTGGCCGTGAGGTCGCCGGCAGCGGCCGCCCGGGCATAGGTCGGCCCGGGGTCGCGCATGCCGGAGTACGTGCCCACGATCGCGTCCTGCCAGCTGGTGACGCCGAGCGAGTGCAGGTGGCGCTGGCCCTCCAGCAGGCCGGCCCGCAGCTGCGCGTCGTCGGCGACCGGGAGCACCTCGGAGAGGAGGTCCATCGCACCCTCGTGCAGCACGCCGGACGGCGAGCCCCGGGCGTCGCGCTCGATGCGCCCGTGCGCCGGGTCTGCCGTGTCGGCGGTGATGCCCGCCAGCGCCAGAGCCCGGCGGTTGGCCCACATCCCGTGGTGGTCGCGGTTGACCAGGGCGACTGGCCGGTCCGGCACCACCGCGTCGAGCTCGGCCGCCGTCGGCAGGCCTCCGGGGAACGCCGCCATCGCCCAGCCGCCGCCCTGGATCCACTCCAGCTCGGTGTGGGCAGCGGCGTACGCCCCGACGTGGGCGAGGTAGCCGGCGCGGTCGACAGGGAGCCCCGAGAGGTCGCAGGCGAGCCGCTCGAGGCCGCCCTGGACCGGGTGGACGTGCGCGTCGGTGAAACCCGGCAGCAGCAGACCACCGGCGACGTCCACGACCCGCGCGCCCACCGGTGTGACGTCCTTCCCCACCGCCACGACCCGGCCGCCGTCCACGACGACGTCGCCGACGACGCCCAGGTAGGAGTACCCGTCGAAGACCGCCGCGTGGCGGAAGACCGTGCTCACGGGACGACTCTCCCACTCCGCGGAGCGGGGCCGCACGCACCGCCTCGGGGCATCGACGCTGCCTCCGTCACGTTCGAGCAGGTCGCACCCGTGACGCCCTGAGCGCGCTCCCGGCAGCTCAGCGGACCACGACGACCGGGCACTCCGCGCGGTGCAGCACGGCCTGGCTCACGGAGCCCAGCAGCATCCCCCGGAAGAACCCGAGTCCGCGGGAGCCCACCACCACCAGCGACGCACCGCCGGACGCGTCGACCAGGGCCTGCCCGGGCGCGACCGCGACCACCTCGTGCTCGAGACGTACGTCGGGGTGGTCCTCGCGGACCCCTGCGAGGATCTCGGAGAGGAGCCGCTCGCGCTCCTCGGTGTCGACGCTGCGGGCCTCGGCGTTCCAGACGTCGGTCGAGGGGGCGCGGACGCGCCAGGCGTGGATCGCCACGACGGTCTCGCCCGTGTCCTCGGCGCGCCGACAGGCGTAGTCGACCGCCGCCGCGCTGGAGGGCGAGCCGTCGACGCCGACGACGATCCGGCGCGCGCCCGGGTCACGGGCCGG
>CAZDAO010000503.1:0-3366 GCA_964503015.1 uncultured Nocardioides sp.
GTGGCGCAGGGCCGGGTCGTAGCCCTGGCCCTTGCGGGTGATCGCGTGGACGATGACCGGGCCGTTGAACCGCTTCGCGCTGGCGAGCGCCTGCTCCACCGCCGCGCGGTCGTGCCCGTCGACCGGGCCGACGTACTTCAGCCCGAGGTCCTCGAACAGGCCCTGCGGGGCCAGCGCGTCCTTCATGCCCTTCTTGACCGCGTGGAGGGCGTCGTAGGCCGCGTGGCCGACACCCGGGACGGCGTTGAGGCGCTTCTTGACCAGGTCGAGGACCTGCTCGTAGCGCGGGTTGGTGCGCAGCGAGGTGAGCGCCGTCGCCAGGCCACCGATGGTCGGGGTGTAGGAGCGCTCGTTGTCGTTGACCACGATCACCAGGCGGCTGTCCTTGGCGATCGCGATGTTGTTGAGCGCCTCCCAGGCCATGCCGCCGGTCAGCGCGCCATCGCCGATCACCGCGACGACGTGGCGGTCCTCGCCGCGGATCGCATAGGCCTTGGCCAGCCCGTCGGCGTACGACAGCGAGGTGGAGGCGTGGGAGTTCTCGACGATGTCGTGGTCGGACTCGGCCTGGCTGGGGTAGCCGCTGACGCCACCCTCCTTGCGGAGGGTGCCGAAGTCGGCGTGGCGGCCGGTGACGAGCTTGTGGACGTAGGACTGGTGCCCGGTGTCGAAGACCACGCGGTCATGAGGGGAGTCGAACACCCGGTGGATCGCCAGCGTCAGCTCGACCACGCCGAGGTTCGGGCCGAGGTGGCCAGAGTTCGTTGCGACGGTGCGGATCATCAGGTCGCGGATCTCCGCGGCCAGCTCGTCCAGCTGCTCGGCCGAGAGCCCGCGGAGGTCGCGCGGCGACGCGATCGAGTCGAGGTGTCCCATGGCGGATGAGTCTATTTCATGCCCGGTCGAGGACAGCCACCGCCGGTTCGTGGAGGCTCCCCATCCACACCCGGCCGTCGTGCTCACGCACGCCGGTGACCATGTGGTAGCCGGGGTGGTCGAGGTCGAGGTCGTGCACGAGGCGACCGCCGTCGTCGTAGGCCTGCACCCGGATCGTCCGCTTCGGCTTGGGCTGCAGCGCCTCGGGGATCCGGGTGACCGCCTTGCGCAGCGCGAGCGGGGCGCGCCCCAACCGCTCGACCACGGGGTCGACGGGGCTGGCGATGGTGACCCACACGAGTCCGTCGCTGCCGAGGCTGATGTTGTCGGGGTAGCCGGGCAGGTCGGTGACCAGGTGGTCGCGCTCCCCCGCCCGCTCACCGGTCAACCACAGGCGTACGACGGTGCGGCCGCGGCACTCCGCGACGGCGACGTAGGACTCGTCGGCGGCGAGCGCCACGCCGTTGGCGAACGCGAGGCCGTCGAGCACCGTGGTGACGGTGCCGTCGGGGTCGCGCCGGACCAGCCGTCCGGTGCGGGTGTGCTGGACGAAGTCGTCCTTCCACTGGTCGACGCCGTAGTGCAGCGAGGAGTCGCTGAACCAGATCGTCCCGTCGGCCGCGACGGCGGCGTTGTTGCAGAACCGCATCGGGCGGCCGTCGAGGCGGTCGAGGAGCACCTCCACGTCGCCACTCATCGGTGAGACCTGCAGCAGGCCTCGCTCGGCGTCGCACACGAGCAGGTCGCCGCCGGGGAGCAGCTCGATGCCGAGCGGGCGACCGCCGGTGTCGGCGACCCGGCGGACGTTGCCTGAGTCCGGGTCGAGCGCCCAGAGCGCACCGTCCTCCGTGCCGGTCCACACGGTGCCGTCGGAGCCGACGAGGACGTCCTCGGCGCCCATGGACGGGACGGGGTGCACGATCAGCGAGCGCTGGGTCATGGCGCCATGCTGGCGTAGACGTCGCTGCGGAGGAAGGCCGGGACGATCGCCTCGGCCCCCTTCGTCAGCGGGAGGCCCGCCGCGACCGCGGGGTCCACGAAGACGATCCGGCGGCCCTCGCGGCAGTCGATGTCGTCGTCGGTGAGGTCGACGGCGGCGGCGTAGACCCACATCCGGTCCCAGGTGCCGTAGGAGGCGCGGTGGTCGGCGGAGAACGCACCGACCTCGCGCAGCCGGTCCGGGCTGAGCACCACGCCCGTCTCCTCCTCGAGCTCGCGCAGCGCGCCCGCGGCGGGAGACTCCCCCGGCTCGAGATGACCGCCCGAGAGCCCCCAGACATCGGGGTCGATCCTCGCGTGCTCGTCGCGCTCCTGGAGCAGGATCCAGCCGCGCCGGTCGACCAGGATCACCCCGGCGAAGCCGCGCGCGTCCTCGGGCGGGACCGGGGTGTGCTCGGCGGCCCAACCGCGCACGGCGGGCAACGCCACCTCGGTGGAGCGGACGACAGGGAAGGCATCGCACGTGGCCGGGTCGACGAAGACGATCCGGCGACCCTCGCGGCAGTCGACGTCGCCGCTGCCGAGCTCGGTAGGCGCCACGAAGACGTGGTAGCGGAACCGGCCCCGCGGCGTCTCGACCTCGAGCTCGCCGAGGTCGGTCAGGTCGCCGGGTGCGACGGTGATGCCGGTCTCCTCCTCGAGCTCACGCGCGGCTCCGTCGCGCGGGGTCTCGCCCGGCTCGATCCCTCCTCCGGGGAAGCACCACGCGTCCGGCCACACGGGAGCATGCTCGTCGCGCTCCTGCATGAGGAACCAGCCGCGCGGGTCGACGAGGGTCAGGCAGACGAAGTCGGTGCGCACGTGGTCCGCGGGGGTAGGCATCGTGCGACCCTAGCCAGCCCTCACATGCGCCCCCGGTAGCGACGCCCCCGCAGCGCCTCCTCGACGAGCCCAACCTCGCGGCGTACGGCGAGCAGCCGGGCGTCCTCGAGCTGGAAGGTCTGCACGGCCGCCTCGACGACGGCCTGGCTGGCCACGTCCCTGAGGTCGCCGCGGATCTCGCTCAGCCCCCGCCGGGTGGCCAGCTGCTGGGCCTCGACGTGCAGCACCGCGAAGCGGGCCAGCACCACGACGTGGCGGCGCAGGCCGGAGAAGCGACGGTAGTCGGGAGGGCAGAGGTCGAGCAGCCAGCTGGCGGCCGTCACCTCCCAGTCGGGCGTGTCCGGCGGTCGCACCTGCCGCGGCCAGCCCGGCGGCGCGACGCCCGCGTGCCCCGGCGGTGGCGTCGGTCGCTGCCGGGGCTGGGGAGTCGGGAACACGCGAGCAGTCTATCGAACACGTGTTCGATGTCGTCGTCTCAGGTCGGTGGGAGCCCACGCGCGAACAGGTCCTCGAGGAAGGCGAGGTCCGGGTCGCGCAGCCCCGCAGCGTCATGGCGCCACCAGACGTCGGGGTAGATGACGCGCCCGGTCATCCAGTCCTCGTAGGAGTCGAGCGTGACCACCTGGAACGCCGCGTCGGGCGTGCGGCGGGACGGGGGCTCGAGGCCGT
>CAZDAO010000504.1:0-3349 GCA_964503015.1 uncultured Nocardioides sp.
TCGCCGAGATCATCGGCCAGATCAACGACACCCAGGCCACGATCGCGTCGGCGGTGGAGGAGCAGACGGCGACCACCAACGAGATGAGCCGCAACGTCGCGGAAGCGGCGACCGGTTCGGCCGACATCGCCCAGAACGTCACCGGCGTCGCACGCAGCGCCTCCGACACCCAGGCCGCGTCCAGCAGCACCAGCCAGGCGGCCGACGAGCTCGCCCGGATGGCTGCGGACATGCGCACCCTCGTCGGTCAGTTCCAGTACTGAGTGCGGGCGCGCTGACCTGGCGGTGACGCCCGACGCTAGACGTCCTCCCGAGGCAGCTCGGGCGTCACCATCAGCGAGCTCAGCAGGTTGTCCATCAAGGGCCACAGCACGGTGTCCTCGGCGTCGTCGACGACGTCGATGAACCGGGTCACCTCGAGCATCACGAAGCCGTGCAGGGCGGTCCACCACTGGGCGGCCACGGCCGCAGGGTCCGCCTGCCGCAGCACCCCTGCCGCCATGCCGCGCTCCATGAACTGGGTGATCTGGACGAACGCGTCCAGACCCACGATCCGGTCCTCGTAGTGCAGGCGGTGGGCACCGAGGGTGGCCGAGCCGAACATCACGGCGTAGAGGTCGGGGTCCGCGCGGGCGTGGGCGTGGTAGGCCGCGGCGGCGTTGCGGAGGTCCAGGACCGGGTCGTCGGTGATCGGCACCGCCGCCACCCGTGCGTAGAGCCGGTCGAAGCCCTCGGCCACCATGGCGCGCACCAGGCCGGGCATGCCGCCGAAGTGCGTGTAGACCGCCATGGTGGACGTGCCGGCGGCGGCAGCGAGGTTGCGCGCGGACAGCGCCGAAGCCCCCTGCTCCCGCACCATGTGGGCGGCGATCTCGAGCAGCCGCCGGCGTACGTCGTCGGCGGACGCCTTCCGGTCCGTGCTTGTCTGGTCCACTCCTCCGGGCACCTTGCCAGTCTTCCATAACGCCGTTATGGTCCGAGGCATAACGGCGTTATACGCTCCGGGAGGACGCCATGCCGACCACGCAGAACAGATACCTCGCCGACAACTTCGCTCCGGTCCACAATGAGCTGACGGCCTTCGACCTGCCCGTCACGGGACGGCTGCCCGAGCACCTCGACGGCCGCTACCTGCGCAACGGGCCCAACCCGGCCGAGGATCCCGGCCCCCAGCACCACTGGTTCCTCGGCCAGGGCATGGTGCACGGCGTCAGGATCGCGGACGGTCGGGCCGAGTGGTACCGCAACAGGTGGGTCAAGCCCGAGGGCGAGGACCACGCACCGAACACCAACGTCGTCCAGCACGCCGGCAAGACCCTGGCGATCGTCGAGTCCGGGCCCACGCCGTACGAGCTGACCTTCGAGCTCGACACCGTCGGTCGCTGCGACTTCGGCGGCACCCTCGACTTCGGCGGGTCGCAGGGCTACACGGCCCATCCGCACGTCGACCCGGTCACGGGCGACCTACACGCCATCTCGTACAACTGGGTGCGGGGGACCACGGTGGACTACACCGTCGTCGGTGCCGACGGCACCGTCGTCAAGCACGTGGAGATCGAGACCGGCGGGATGCCGATGATCCACGACTGCGCGCTCACCGAGCACTACGTCGTGGTCTACGACCTGCCCGTCACCTTCGACATGGGCATGGTGACCGACGGCGTCCCGCGCCTGGCTCGGCTGACGGCCGAGCAGCAGCGCCACGCGCTCGGCGGCAACGCGATGCCCGAGTGGCTGGTCGACGCCGTGGCCCGCGGGGAGTCCGTCACCGACCCGGCGGCGCCGCTGCCCTACTCGTGGGACCCCGAGCACGTCGCCCGCATCGGTCTGGTCCCGCGCGCCGGCGACGGGACCGACGTGCGCTGGTTCGAGATCGACCCCTGCTACGTCTTCCACACCCTCAACGCGTTCGAGACCGGATCGCCGGGCAGCCCCGAGGTCGTCCTGGACGTGGTCAGGCACCCGCGGATGTTCGCGACCGACTACACCGGACCCAACGAGGGCCCGGCGTCGCTGGTGCGCTTCACCCTGGACCTCGCCTCGGGGACGGCCCGAGAGCACCGCTTCGACGAGCACGCCCAGGAGTTGCCGCGGTACGACGAGCGGCTGACCGGTACGCCGCACCGATTCGGCTACACCGTCGGGATGGTCGGCCCCGGCTTCGGTGACACCGTGCTCAAGCACGACGTGGTGGCCGGCACCACCCAGAGCCGACGGCTCGGTGCCGGGCGGGAGGCCGGCGAGTTCTGCTTCGTCCCCGACCCGGGGTCCGACGGCGAGGACCACGGCGTGCTGATGGGCTACGTCCACGACCGCGCCACCGGTCGCAGCGACCTGGTGCTGCTGGACGCTGAGACGCTCGAGGACGTCGCCGCCGTGCACCTCCCCGGCCGGGTGCCCACCGGCTTCCACGGCAACTGGGCTCCCGGCCGCGGTGAGCCGTCGCCTCATTCGGGGTCGTAGGCCACCGCATCCGAGTAGGGGAGCTCGACGCCGTCGTCGATGGCGTCGGTCATGGCGGATGCTTCGTGTGGGCTGGGGCGATGCGTTCGGCGCAGAACGTCGAGACCGCCCCACGCGGGGCATCCTCAGGGCCACAACCGCCGCACGTGTGTGGGTTCTCGCCCTCGGGCAGGGCGTACGAGGGCCACAACTGCCGCACGTGTGTGGGTTGTCGCCCTCGGGCAGGGCGTACGAGGGCCACAACCGCCGCACGTGTGTGGGGTCTGGCCACTGCGAGATGACGACACTCGCTGGGGATGTGGAGTTGCCGGCTGCCCTCAGGCCTCCACGAGGTCGACCGTCCGCGTGTCCATCTCGGCGTCGAAGAACGCGTCCAGCACTCGCTGGAACACGGTGTCCGGGCCGGCCGCCAGCACGAACAGCGTCATCGACGAGCGGAGCTTGACGTCGTCGGGTGAGCCGAGGATCTGGTGCGCCGTGCGATCGGGGTGCGACAGGACCGCCTCGGTGCACTCGACGAGTCGGGGCCCGAGGACGGGGTGGGCGAGGTAGGCGCGCGCCTCCTCGAGCGAGCCGATCGCGTAGCGCTGCGCCATGGCCGAGGAGCCCAGGCCGGCGACCTGGGGGAAGACGAACCACATCCAGTGGGTCGTCTTGCGGCCGGCGCGCAGCTCGTCCAGTGCCCGGGCGTGCACCCCCTCCTGGGCGTCGATGAAGCGCTGCAGGCGGAACGGGTCGCTGTCCACCTCTGCGACGCTACGCCAAGGGCCTCAGCCCCGCGCCGCGACCTCCACGTGGGGCCTGGACTGCCAGAGTGTCCAGTCGGCGCTCACCTCGCTGGCGGTGCGGACGAGCTGGGGCAGGTGCTCGTCGACCAGCACCTCGC
>CAZDAO010000505.1:0-1658 GCA_964503015.1 uncultured Nocardioides sp.
ATCGGCAACGCCGAGCACCTGCGTCCGCTGGGGGTCGAGATGGTGCACGACCTGCCCGGTGTCGGCGAGAACCTCCAGGACCACCTCGAGGTCTACATCCAGTACGCCTCGCTCCAGCCGGTCTCGATCGTGGAGGGCCTGAAGTGGCGCAACCGCCCGCTGGTCGGCCTCGAGTGGCTGCTCCGGCGCACCGGCACCGCGGCGTCCAACCACTTCGAGGGCGGCGGCTTCTGCCGGTCCAACGAGGACGTGGACTGGCCGAACCTGATGTTCCACTTCCTGCCGATCGCGATCCGCTACGACGGCTCGGCACCGGCCGGGCAGGACCGCTACGCCCACGGCTACCAGGTGCACATCGGCCCGATGTACGCCGACACCCGCGGCTGGGTGCGCATCGCGTCGACCGACCCGAAGCAGAAGCCGAAGATGTTGTTCAACTACCTCTCCACCGCCAACGACAAGCGCGAGTGGGTCGAGGCGGTGCGCGTCGCGCGCGACATCCTCAACCAGCCGGCCTTCGCCCCCTTCAACGGCGGTGAGCTCTCGCCCGGACCGTCGGTGGAGACCGACGAGGAGATCTTGGAGTGGGTCCGCAAGGACGCCGAGACGGCGCTGCACCCCTCGTGCACGGCGAAGATGGGCACCGACGAGATGGCCGTCGTCGACCCCGCGACCATGAAGGTCCACGGCACCGACGGCCTCCGCGTCGTCGACGCGAGCGTCTTCCCCTACGTCACCAACGGCAACATCTACGCCCCCGTGATGATGGTCGCCGAGAAGGCGGCCGACCTCATCTTGGGTAACTCGCCGCTCCCACCCGCCGACGTCCCCTACTACCGGCACCGTGACGACAGCCCGCTCCATCCACCCGGAGACCCCCGCAACGCAGTGTGACCACCCCCGGAGGCCAGCATGACCGCACAGCTCGACGCGCCCGCACCCATCGAGGACCCGGCCCCGGGGGGCGCACCGCGCCCCGCGGTGCGGTGGCCGGTCTTCATCACGTCCTTCGTCGGGGTCTGCGTCATCACCCTCTGGGCCATCGTGGCGCCCGCCAACGCCGAGAAGGTCATCGGTGAGGTCGTCGGCAAGGTCGGCACCGGCTTCGGCTGGTTCTACGTCGCACTGGCCACGGCCATCGTGGGCTTCGTGATCTTCCTCGGAGCCTCGCGCTACGGCAGCATCCGGCTGGGGCCCGACCACTCGCGACCGGAGTTCTCGACGTTCGCGTGGGCGAGCATGCTGTTCGCCGCCGGCATCGGCACGGACGTGATGTTCTACTCCGTCATCGAACCGGTCTCGCAGTACACCGCACCCCCGGTGGGGGAGCCCGGCACGGTGGACGCCGCACGCGACGCGACGGTGTGGACGCTCTTCCACTACGGCATCACGGGCTGGGCGATGTACGCCCTGATGGGCCTCGCGCTGGCGTACTTCTCCTACCGCAAGAACCTCCCGCTCGCGGTCCGCTCGGCGCTCCACCCGGTGTTCGGCAAGCGCGTCGACGGCGCCCTCGGGCACGCCGTCGACACGGCCGCGGTGCTCGGCACGATCTTCGGGGTGGCGACCAGCCTCGGCATCGGCGTGGTCTTCCTCAACGTCGGGCTCAACGTCATCTTCGGTGTCGACGTCTCCACGGGGGCGCAGGCCGCGCTGGC
>CAZDAO010000505.1:1758-3347 GCA_964503015.1 uncultured Nocardioides sp.
GGTCGGACGATCCGCCAGTTCGTCCTCGGCACCATGGTGATCCCGTTCAGCTACATCGTCATGTGGATCTCGATCTTCGGCAACGCCGCGATCGACAAGGTCCGCGGCGGCGACGAGGGGTTCGCGGAGCTGGCGGTCGACTTCACCGGGCTGGGCTTCTACGAGCTCCTGAAGGACTACCCGCTCGCCAACGCGGTCATCTTCGTCGCGTTCCTGGTGGGGTTGCTCTTCTACATCACCTCGGCCGACTCCGCGGCCCTCGTGATGGGCAACCTCTGCTCCGAGCTCCACGACGTGCAGCAGGACTGCGCGGCCTGGCTGCGCATCTCCTGGGCGAGCATCACCGGTCTGCTCACCGTCGCCATGCTCGCCGTCGGCGGGATCCTGGCGCTCCAGTACGCCACCATCATCTTCGGACTGCCGTTCGCGTTCGTCCTGGTCCTGGTGATGTGGGGCCTGTTCCGCTCACTGCGTGCGGAGGGACGCAAGGCAGGCGGCGTGCGGGGCATCGCGCCGTTGCTCTCCGCGCGCACCGGGTCCGCCGCCGACAACCGCAAGGCATGGAAGGCCCGCCTCGCCCGCTCGGTCAACTTCGTCGACGACGAGGCTGCCGCCGACTACCTCACCTCGACCGTCGAGCCTGCGCTGGCCGAGGTCGCCGCCGAGCTGACCTCGATGGGGGTGCCGGCCGCCGTGTCCCACGGGGGAGCGGTCGCAACCGACGTGCTCCCGTGGGTCGAGCTCGCCACCGACGAGGAGGCGGACCGCTTCGTCTACCGCGTCATGGTCCGGCGCTCGCCCGTCCCGACGTACGGCGGCCGGATGATCGGCGATCGCGACCAGTACGCCCGTCTGGAGGTTCACCTCGCCGACGGCGGGCAGGACTACGACGTCATGGGCTACACGCCCGAGCAGGTCATCCACGACTGCCTCGACCAGTACGAGCGACACCTCGAGTTCCTGCGGACCGTCTGAGCCGCGCAGGTCCCACCGCCCGGTGCGAGCCTTGACAGCCGCCCCGGGTCGGAGCACTGTGAGCGCACCTGTGTTGCAAGTCACGCATCATGTTGCGCTTGGCGCAACGGGATCGGGAGGACCACCATGGCGATCGAGAACCGGCCGCGCACGCCTCGGGACCACGTCGTACCTCCTCATGCCGCCGGGGAGACCCACTTCCCGCTCGACAAGGTGACCTTCGGCGTCGCTGCCGCCCTCGCCATCGCGTTCCTGCTCTGGGGCACGGTCGACTCCGAGGGCATGGGCACGACGACAGGGGAGTGGCTGGGCACCCTGGAGAAGTACTTCGGCTGGTTGTTCATCCTCGTCAGCGCGGTGTTCCTGATCTTCTCGGCCTACCTCGCGGTCACCCGCTACGGCAACATCCGGCTCGGCCCCGACGACTCCGAGCCGGAGTTCTCCACGTTCTCCTGGGTCTCGATGATGTTCGCCACCGGCATGGGCATCGGCCTGATGTTCTGGGGCGTCGCCGAGCCGCTGACGTACCTCACCGCCACGGACGCGAGCAGCATCCCGCCCGGACGCGGTGACCCGTCGACGCCGGACAGCGCGCGGGTGGCGATGGAGTACGC
>CAZDAO010000506.1:0-3340 GCA_964503015.1 uncultured Nocardioides sp.
CCTGCGCCCGGACTTCGAGGAGGAGTTCAAGGCGATGCTGCGCGAGGCCTACCCCGCCGACGCCGCGGGGCGCGTGATCCTGCCCTTCCGGCGCATCTTCGTGGTGGCGCAGAAGCCTGACCTGGTGCTGGTCTGATGCGCCTCCACCACGTGCAGGTCGCCTGCCCGCCCGGCGGCGAGGACCTCGCCCGCCGGTTCTACGCCGACGGACTCGGGATGACCGAGGTGGACAAGCCGGCCGACCTGGCGGCGCGCGGCGGCGTGTGGTTCCGAGCGTACGACGACGGGGGTGCCGTCACCGCCGAGCTGCACGTCGGCGTCGAGGACCCGTTCGCCCCTGCCCGCAAGGCGCACCCGGCCTTCGTCGTCACCGACCTCGACGAGGTGGCGGCCCGGCTGCGCGACCTCGGCTTCGACGTCGACGAGAGCCAGCGCGACACCTTCCCTGGGCACGTGCGCCTCCACGCCTTCGACGGCCACGGAAACCGGGTCGAGGTCCTCGCCGCGGCCGACTAGCCTCCGCCCGGTGAGCCTGCTGCTGATCCTCGGACCGCCCGCTGTGGGGAAGATGACCGTCGGGCGCGCCGTCGCCGAGCGGTCGTCGTACCGGCTGTTCCACAACCACCACTCCATCGAGATGCTGCTCGACGTCTTCGACTACGGCACGCCGCCGTTCGACACCCTCAACCTCGAGGTGCGCCGACGAGTGATCGAGGAAGCGGCGGCGGCCGGGACCGACCTCGTGTTCACCTTCGTGATGGGGATGGACGACCAGGGCGACGCCGACTACCTCGCGAGGCTCGCCGAGCCCTACGGCGACGACGTCGCCCTCGTCGAGCTCGTCGCCGACCTCGACACCCGCCTGGTCCGCAACCGCACCGAGCACCGGCTGGCGGAGAAGAAGTCCAAGCGCGACGTCGAGTGGTCCGACACCAACGTCCGCGAGCTGGAGGCGAACCACAGGATGACCTCCGAGCCGGGGCGGGATGCGCCGGGCGAGCGGCTCTTCGCGCGCTGGCCGCACCTCGTCGTCGACAACACCGACCTGGCGCCCGACGCGACGGCGGAGCGCATCCTCGCCTGGCTCGCTACCGACCGGTAACATCGAGGCATGCCTGCCGTCCTCGACCTCTGGAAGAAGTCCACCGCGCTGCCCGTCGGCGGTGACCGGCTCTTCTCGTTCCTGTTCAGCCAGAAGGCGCCCTACTTCGGCTCCATCCGCCCGCGGTTCACCGTCATCGAGCCCAACCACGCCGAGCTCCTCATCACCAAGCGGCGCCGGGTGCACAACCACATCAAGACGGTGCACGCGATCGCGCTGTGCAACGGTCTCGAGGCGGCGATGGGCGCGCTCGCCGAGTCCACCATCCCGCGCGACCGTCGCTGGATCCCCAAGGGCATGGAGGTCGCCTACACCGCCAAGGCCGACTCCGACATCACCTGCATCGCCGAGACCGACCCCGAGCAGTGGACCGCCGAGCTCGGAGAGGGGTACGACCTGCCCGTGCGCGTGCGCGGCGTGCGCACCGACGGCACGGTCGTCGTCGAGGGCGAGATCCGGCTGTGGGTGACCGCGCGGCGCGGAGCGTAGCGAAGGGCGTCGACGTCCTCGGTGCGTCTGAGCCTGCGCGGACGTGAACGCTGCAGGGATGCTCTGTCAGGTGTTCCGGCCGCCGTCGAGGTTGCCGACCCGGGTGAGCTCTATGGGGTTCTTCTCCCCGACCACTCGCTTCTGCACGATCGTGGCGATCCAGGTGAGGATCAGGTTGACCGCGACGTAGAGAGCGGTGATGACGATGGTGGTCGGCACCTGGTTGCCGAACTCCTGGTAGATCGGCTTGCCGACGGCGGTGAGGCCGGGAGCAAGGATGTAGTAGCCGAGGCTGGTGTCCTTCAGCGCCACGACCATCTGGCTGATGATCGACGGCAGCATGATCTTCACGCCCTGGGGCAGCAGCACCGACGTCATCACCTGCGACTTTCGCATGCCGATGGCGTACGCCGCCTCGCCCTGCCCCTGGGGCACGGCGTTGATGCCGGCGCGGAACACCTCGGCGAGCACGGAGCCGTTGTAGAGGGTCAGCGCGATCACCACGCACCAGAACGAGCTCAGCGGCCCGTCGCCGATGGCGAGCAGGAAGAACGTGAAGATCATCAGCAGCAGCACCGGGACGGCGCGGAAGAACTCCACGACCAACCAGGCGGGCCACCTGACCCATCCGTGGTCCGACAGCTTGGCGACGCCGAAGACGAGACCGAAGACCACCGCGAAGACGATCGAGAAGAACGCCATCTTGAGCGTCTCGACCAGACCGTCGACGAGGATGAACTCGAGGTAGGCGGGGGTGACGAAGGGCTCCCACAGCTCGTACTCGAGCTGCTCCGCGTCGTAGAGCTTCCACACGGCGAAGGCGACCAGGGCCAGGAGCACCAGGACGCTGATGGCTGAGTAGGCCCGGTGCCGGGCGACGGTCTTCGGGCCCGGGACGTCGAAGAGGACGGATGCGCTCATCGGGCCACCTTCACCTTCCGCTCGACGAGGTAGGACGACAGCGAGATGACCTCGACGACGATGATGTAGCCGACCGCGAAGGCCAGGAAGATGCCGAGGCGCTGGTCCGCGTTGTTGTTCGTGAAGGCGCGCATGGTCGCCGTCGCCTCGGCGAGGCCGAAGGCTGCAGCCACCGAGGTGTTCTTGGCCAGCGCGATCAGCACGCTGGTCATCGGCGGGATCACGGCCCGCGCGGCCTGGGGGAGGATGACAAGGTTCATCGACTGCGCGAAGGTGAGCCCGATCGCGCGGCCGGCCTCGGCCTGTCCCAGCGGGACGGCGTTGACCCCCGAGCGCATCGCCTCGCAGACGAAGGCCGAGGTGTAGAGGGTGAGCGCCAGGCAGGCCCGGAAGAAGAAGGCCGAGACGTTGTAGCCGGCGATCTCGATGCCCTCGACGAACTTGAAGTTGTAGCCGAGGACCGGCATCGCGATGAAGATGAAGACGAAGATCATCAGCAGCGGCGTGTTGCGGAAGAGCGTGACGTAGAGGGCCGCGGCCTTGTTGAGGATCGAGACGGGGCCGACCCGGAGCACCGCGAGGATCGTCCCCCACACCAGCGAGGCGATGCCGGAGACGACGAACAGCCCGATCGTGAGACCGAACGCCGCGAGGTAGTCGTCGAAGTTCGAGAACACCGCTTCCATGCGCGGAGTGCTCCTCTCTGCGGGACGCCGGCGGGCGCGAGGCCCGCCCGCTCCCGATGCGGTGGTGATTGGGTCCGGCGTCAGGCGGCCGGGCACTCGTCCATGGCCCGAGCCACGGGCGTCTCGACACCCCACAGGCCCC
>CAZDAO010000507.1:0-3330 GCA_964503015.1 uncultured Nocardioides sp.
GCCACGACCGCGGCCAGAAGGTCGTCGTCACGGCCTTCGCCGACCTCGGCTTCGACGTCGACGTGGGGCCGCTGTTCTCCACGCCCGAGGAGGTCGCCCAGCAGGCGATCGACGCCGACGTGCACATCGTCGGCGTCTCCTCGCTCGCGGCCGGCCACCTGACGCTGCTGCCCGCCCTCAAGCAGGCGCTCGCCGACCAGGGCCGCCCGGACATCATGGTCGTCATCGGCGGCGTGATCCCGCCCGACGACGTCCCGGTGCTCGAGGAGATGGGCGCGGCCGCGGTGTTCCTGCCCGGCACGGTCATCGCCGAGTCGGCGCTCGACCTGCTGGCGCGGCTGAGGGAGGACCCCGCTGTCGGTGGCTGAGGTGCGAGCGCAGCGAGCCTCGAAGCCCGACGTCGCTGCGCTGGTGGCGGGGATCCGCGACGGGCAGCGGGCATCGGTCGCCCGCGCCATCACGCTCGTCGAGTCCTCCCGCGGCGAGCACCGCGCGCTCGCCCGCGAGCTGCTGACCGAGCTGGCCACGACCGACCGGCCGATGGCCACCCGGGTCGGCATCTCGGGGGTCCCGGGCGTGGGCAAGTCGACGTTCATCGAGAGCCTCGGCACCCGGCTCACCGCCGCCGGCCACCGTGTCGGGGTGCTGGCCGTCGACCCGTCCTCGGTGCGCACCGGGGGCTCCGTGCTGGGCGACAAGACGCGGATGGCCGCGCTGTCCGTCGACCCCGGCGCCTTCATCCGGCCCTCGCCCTCGGCGGGCACGCTCGGCGGCGTCGCCCGCGCGACCGCCCAGGCGATGCTGGTGCTGGAGGCGGCCGGCTACGACGTCGTGCTGGTCGAGACCGTCGGCGTCGGGCAGTCGGAGGTGACCGTCGCCGGGATGGTCGACACCTTCTTGTTCCTCACCCTCGCCCGCACCGGCGACCAGCTCCAGGGCATCAAGAAGGGCATCCTCGAGATCGCCGACGTCGTCGCGGTCAACAAGGCCGACGCGCAGGGCGGCGAGGACCACGAGGGCGAGGCCCGGGTCGCGGCCCGCGAGCTCGCCGGCGCCCTCCGGCTGGTGCGCGGGCACTCCGAGTGGGCTCCGCCGGTCGTCACCTGCTCGGGCCTGACCGGCGTGGGTGTCGACGACGTCTGGGCGCGGATCGGCGCGCACCGCGAGCACCTCGGGGCCGACGGCCTCGCCCGCAAGCGGGCCGGGCAGCAGCTCGACTTCACCTGGGCGCTGGTGCGCGACGAGCTCGACCAGCGGCTGCGCTCCTCGCCCGGCGTGGCGGCGGTGCGCGACGACGTACGGCGTGCGGTGCTGGCCGGTGAGCTGCCTGCTCCCGTGGCTGCGGACCGGATTCTCGAGGCCTACGACGGGGACAGCAACTAGGCTGGACCGGTCATGCCGAACCCCTCGCGCCCCGCCCACCCTGCCACTGCCGTCATCGCCGAAGCCGTCGACAAGTACGCCGACGACCTGGTCGCGCTCCGCCGCGACCTCCACGCGCACCCCGAGCTGAGCTGGAAGGAGGACCGCACCTCCGAGAAGGTGGTCACCGCTCTCGAGGACGCCGGCTGGACGGTCACCCGTCCCGAGGGCGGGGGAGTGATCGCCGACCTCGGCACGGACGGTGGGCTGGTGGCGCTGCGTGCCGACCTCGACGCCCTCCCGGTGGACGACCTGACGCCCGACCCGTGGAAGAGCACGGTTCCCGGGGTGGCCCACGCGTGCGGTCACGACGTGCACACCGCCGGGCTCGTCGGCGCCGGCCTTGCGCTGTCCGAGGTGGCGGCCCGTGGGCTGCTGCCCGGCCGCGTGCGGCTGGTGTTCCAGCCGGCCGAGGAGGTGATGCCCGGTGGTGCGCTGCACCTGCTCTCCGCGGGCGCGCTCGACGGCGTGGACCACATCTTCGGCCTGCACTGCGACCCCAGCCTCGACGTGGGCCGCATCGGCCTGCGTGAGGGCCCGCTGACCGGCGCCGCGGACGCGCTGACCGTCAAGCTCACCGGCAAGGGCGGTCACACCTCGCGGCCACACCTGACCGAGGACCTCACCTTCGCGCTCGGCAAGGTCATCACCGAGCTGCCCGCGATCCTGAGCCGCCGCCTCGACCCGCGCGCCGGCGTCAGCGTCGTGTGGGGCACCGTCCGCGCCGGCTCGGCCCACAACGTCATCCCGCACACCGGGATCGTCGCCGGCACGGTGCGGATGCTCGACGCGGTCGCCTGGTCCGATGCCGAGCACCTGATCCGACAGCTGATCACCGCGATCATCGCCCCCTACGGCGTCGCGGCCGAGGTGACCTACCAGCGCGGCGTCCCCCCGGTGGTCAACCACGCGGTCTCGACCGCGCTCCTCGGCACCGCCCTCGACACCGTCCTCGGGCCGCACGGCCACGTGTCGACCGCGCAGAGCCTCGGTGGCGAGGACTTCGGCTGGTACCTCGACTCCGTGCCCGGCGCCATGGCCCGCCTCGGCACGCGCACCCCCGGCGGTCCGACGTACGACCTCCACCAGGGCAACCTCCGCATCGACGAGGCCGCCACCGGCATCGGTGCGCGCGTGCTCGCCGAGGCGGCGGTCACCGCGCTGAGCTGAGCAGAGGAGCGACCCGTGATCGAGCTGACCGAGGGCCAGGAGCTCACCCTCGCCACCGCGGACGGCACGCCGCTGACCAAGGTGCAGATGGCTCTCGGCTGGGACCACTCGCCGACCGCGGGATTCATCGGCAGCGGAGCAGCACCCATCGACCTGGACGCCTCGGCCGTGCAGTTCACCGGCGGCCAGTTCTTCGACCTCGCCTTCTTCAACCATCTGGCGACCCGGGACGGCTCGGTGGTGCACCTGGGCGACAACACCACCGGCAAGGGCGAGGGTGACGACGAGGTGATCACCGTGGACCTGGCCCGGGTCTACCCCAAGGTCGAGACGATCCTCTTCCTGGTCAGCAGCTACCAGGGGCACTCCCTGGAGTTCATCCACAACGCCTACTGCCGGCTCGTCGGCGATGACGGCGCCGAGCTGGCGCGCTTCACCCTCACCCTCGGGGTGCGTGAAACCGGGCTCGTCATGGCGAAGCTGTTCCGCGACGGGCCGCACTGGAAGCTCGGCGCGATCGGGTCGGGCATCGCCCTGAAGACGCCGACGGACTCGCTCGAGGCGCTCCTCCCGTTCGTCTGAGCTCGAGCCCACCGGTCGGCCGTGGGGGAGTCGCTCGGTGTTGCCTGACGGTGTGCCTCGGGGAGACGTTGCTGTGGTCGTGGCAAACGTCCTGACCTGCCGATGAGGGGATCTCAGCCGGTGCACGTCAGCGGTCCGTGACGCACGTGCGGCGGA
>CAZDAO010000508.1:0-3327 GCA_964503015.1 uncultured Nocardioides sp.
CGCCCTGGACGGGTCGCGGCGACGACTCGCCGTCCGCCAGCCAGGTCGGGTGAGCCCGCACCGCCTGCGCGGCACCGACCTGCTCCTCGTCGCCGCCGGAGGTGCCGCCGGTGCGCTGCTGCGCCATGCCGTCGACGACCTGACCTCCCCCGGCCTGCTCCCGTGGCCGACGCTGGCGATCAACGTCGTCGGCGCGTTCGTGCTCGGCGTGCTGCCCGCGCTCGGCGTCGTACGACGCTCGCGGCGCGTCGCGACGGCTCTCGGACCCGGCGTCCTCGGCGGCTTCACGACGGTGTCGGCCTGGGCGGGGCAGGTCCGCGACCTCGCGGACACCGGGCACGTGGTGGCCGCCGGCGCCTACCTCGCCCTCACCCTCGCCGCGGGGCTGGGCGCGGCCGCTCTCGGCCAGCACCTCTCGCACCGCCCGGAGCCCGAGGAGGCATTGGGGTGAGCCGCCCGTGACCGCCCTCCTCGTCGCGCTGGGTGCCGCTGTGGGCGCGCCGCTGCGCTACGCCCTGGCCCACCTGCTCGACGCCCGGTGGCCGGCCGGGACGCTGCTGGCCAACACGGTGGGGTCCGGCCTGTTCGGCCTGTTCGCCGCACTCGCCCTGGACGACCGGGGCTGGGCGCTCCTCGGCACCGGCCTCTGCGGCGCCTTCACCACGTTCTCCTCCTTCGCCGTCCAGGCCGTCGACCGACCCGCCCGCACCGCGACGGCGTACGTCGTCGCGACGACCGTGCTGGCCGTCGGTGCCTGCACCCTGGGCTGGGCCGTCGGGAGCGCCCTGACCGGCTAGCCCCAGCCGAGCTCGTGGAGCCGGGCGTCGTCGAGGCCGAAGTGGTGGGCGACCTCGTGGACCACGGTGATGCGCACCTCCTCCTCGAGCTGCTCCACCGTGTCCGCCATGTCGAGGAGCGGGCCGCGGAACAACAGGATCCGGTCGGGAAGCTCCCCCGCGTGGTTGGCCGGGCGCTCGGTCAGCGCGAGTCCCTCGTAGAGGCCCAGGAGGTCAGGGTCCTCGGCCGGCGCCTCGGGCTCGACCAGCACCACGACGTTGTCCACGAGGCGCGCGAGCTCGTCGGGGAGGTCGTCGAGCGCCCGGCCCACCATCTCGTCGAAGGCGTCCGGGTCGAGGTCGATGGGCATGGAACCAGCGTAGGGAGGCGGCCGAAGACCGGCGGCCCGGGACGCAGAACAGGGAGAGCCGGACGGCTCTCCCTGTTGCATGCGCTGGCGACCCCGACGGGACTCGAACCCGCGGCCTCCGCCGTGACAGGGCGGCGCGCTAACCAACTGCGCTACGGGGCCAGGTGCTTCTCCGGTGGTTCTTTCGAAGCGGGTGGAACTGTAACCCATGCGCCTCGGGGTCCACCAAATCGGCGGCGACCTGACGACCGGGTCGCACCCCCAACCGGATTCGAACCGGCGCTACCGCCGTGAAAGGGCGGGGTCCTGGGCCGCTAGACGATGGGGGCCAGCTCGGCTCGGGACGGACCCGGGTCGAGCGTCGTACAGCATAGAGGCAGCGCGCGCCACCCTCCCAACCCGGACAGGTGCTCGGCGAGGGAAAATTTGGTCACTTGTCCAGATGGGGCTTCGCCGATGGCCCGAGTTCACTAGCCTTGGCCCGTGGGCACCGCGTCTCGGCAGTTGCGTTTCCTCGTCGTCGACGACAACGAGGACATCCGCGACGTCTTCTGCCGGCTCGTCGAGCGCGCCGGCCACAGCGCGTCGACGGCGGTCGACGGCCAGGACGCGGTCGAGATGTTGCAGCGCGAGTCCTTCGACGTGATGCTGCTCGACCTGACCATGCCGCGCATGAACGGCGTCGACGTGGTGCGCTGGATGCGCGAGCACCCCGACGTCGCCCCGGCCACCAAGGTGGTCGTGATCAGCGCCTGGGCGGGTGAGCACCGAGCGGTCCTCCAGGAGCTCGGAGTCGAAAATGTGATGCAGAAGCCGCTGCGCATTCAGCAGTTGACTGATTTGATCGAGGAGACACTGCGCGACGTGGGGTCCTGACCCGTCCCTGAACGATCCACCGGGTCCGCTCCTCCAGCGGTGTCACGCACCCGCACGTCTCCCCGACGTGCACCAACCCCAACCCTGGAGAGAACACCATGATGAAGCGCATCCGCACCCACCTCGAGTCCAAGCGCGTCTCCGCCCAGATGCAGGCGATGTACGCCTGGCGCCCGGGCACCGGCGGTCCCCGCTGACCACGCGTGACGCCCGAGAAGTGATGCACCACCTGTGATGCACCTGGACAGCGCCGAGTCGGCCGGTGGCCGGCTCGGCGCTGTTCTCTCGGCGCCCCGGGGCGAGGTGGTCGCCCTCGGCCCCCGCGGGCCCTGGCTGACCACGACGCCCGCCCAGGCTCGGCGCGTGCTCACCGACGTCGAGCACTTCGACTTCCCGGGCACCGTGAGCCGCAGCAGCGACCTGTCGGGGAGCCGCGGCGACACCCGGTCGGGCCACCTGACCTTCGCCGCCGTCACACCGGACCAGGTGACCCGTGGCCTCGCCACCTTCGCCGCACTCTGGCCCGAGGCCATCGCCGCGCACGACCGCGACGCGCTGGGCGAGGCGTACGACGCCATGGAGCTGCTCCGCCGCCCGGTCGCCCGCTCCACCTGCGACGCGCTCCTCCCCGAGGCGACCGAGCCCCAACGCGACGCCGTGGCCACGGGCGTCCTCGACTGGATCGACGCGCTCGCACCCGTCATCGCCGCGGCCCGCACGCCGCGCCGCTGGAGCCGGGCGCGTCGCGACGAGCGCACGGCCCGCCTCCGGCTCGAGGACCTCCTCGCCCCCCTCCCGGGCCTGGCCGGCACGCCCCAGCAGGCAGCCACCATGCTCGCCGCGGGGATCCAGGTCCCGATCGCGGCCGGCGCCTGGATCCTCGCCTGGCTCGGCAGCCATCCCACCCACGAGGTCGACCCCGTCGACGCGGTCTGGGAGACGCTGCGGCTCACCCCGCCCACGTGGATCACCGCGCGTCTGACCCTCACCGACGTGGCGCTCGACGGCGAGCGCGTCCCGAGCGGCTCCGTCGTGCTGGTCAGTCCCCTGCTCCTCGGTCGGCTCCCCGAGCTGGTGCCCGGCGACCCGGGCGGGCTGTCCGGCTTCGAGCCGAGCCGCTGGCGAGAGGAGACCCGACGCCCCGGCGCCTGGCTCCCCTTCGGGGCCGGGCCGCACGCCTGCCCCGGGCGGAATCTCGGCATGGCCGTGCTGGTCCACCTCGCGGAGTGGGCGACCACGCACCGGGTGAGGTTGGCCCGGGAGGTGAAAATCGACCAGAGCCGAGGGCTCGCACCGCTACCGTG
>CAZDAO010000509.1:0-3327 GCA_964503015.1 uncultured Nocardioides sp.
TTGTCGGAGCCCGACCACCTCGCCGACAGCACCCCCGGCATGCCGTTGAGGGCGTCGACGCACAGGCCACTGTCGTCTGCCACGCACGGCAGGCCGGTGGCGGCGACGCCGGCGCGCGCCTTGAGAAGCGCGTTGCCCTCGAACGTCGGCTGGTCCTCGACCGGTTCGACGTAGCCGTCGACATCGCCGATGCCGAGCACCTCGATGTCCGGGACGTGCTCGGCGAGGATCCGCTGCATCTCGACGATCTTCTTGGCGTTGGCCGAGGCAAGGAAGACGCGTGGTGTCGAGGCTCGCTGCGCTCGCACCTCAACCACCGAGAAGAGCTTCCTGCTGGAGGCGGGTCAGGTCGGCACAGCCCTTCTCGGCGAGGCCGAGCAGCGCGTCGAGCTCGGCGCGGTCGAAGGCCGCGCCCTCGGCCGTGCCCTGCACCTCGACGAACTTCCCCTCCCCGGTCATCACGACGTTCATGTCGGTCTCGGCGCGGACGTCCTCGACGTAGGGCAGGTCGAGACGGGGCACGCCGTCGATGATGCCGACGCTCACCGCGGCGACCGACCCGGTGAGGGGCTCGCCGGCCAGTGCGCCGTTGCCGCGCAGGTGGGCGACCGCGTCGGCCAGCGCGACGTACGCCCCGGTGATGGCGGCGGTGCGCGTGCCACCGTCGGCCTGCAGGACGTCGCAGTCGAGGACGATCGTGTTCTCGCCGAGCGCGCGGTAGTCGATGACGGCCCGCAGCGACCGACCGATCAGCCGCGAGATCTCGTGCGTGCGCCCGCCGATGCGGCCCTTGACCGACTCGCGGTCCGAGCGGGTGTTGGTCGAGGCCGGGAGCATGGCGTACTCGGCGGTGACCCAGCCCAGGCCCGAGCCCTTGCGCCACCGCGGCACGCCCTCGGAGGCCGAGGCGGCGCACAGCACCCGGGTGCCGCCGAACTCGATCAGCACCGAGCCGGCGGCGTGGTCGAGCCAGTTGCGGGTGATGGTGATCGGGCGGAGCTCGTCGTCGGCGCGACCGTCTTCTCGGGGGGTCGAAGTCATGGCCCGACCATAGAGGCTGCACATGACGGAGCCGGGTCCGGTCACCCCCGTGAGTCACCGGACCCGGCTCTCAGGCCCCTACCCCTGTGGGACCCGTCGTGCACGCGGCCCCACGCCGCGCAGCTCCCTCCACGCGGTGGCGGGACCAGCCTGCTGGTCGAGCCGTGGGTTGCGCATCCTCCGTGAGGCGGTGCCCGGTGCGACCAAAGTAGGAAATGTGCTGGCTACCCTGAGCGCCGTGGAGCCGCGCCCCGCCCTCTCCGAGACCCAGCCCGAGCTGACCTGGGTCTCGCAGGCGTGGCGCCACGCCCTCGCGATCGTGATCTCCGCGGCGGTGTGGCAGACCGTCGCGGTCACCCAGTGGCGCGAGCACCCGGCGTTCTTCACCGTGGAGCTGACGCTCGGGACCGCGGCGTTCGTGCTGGTGTGGTTCCGGCGGAGGGCGCCGGTGCCGATCGCCCTCGTCGTCGCCGCGATGAGCGCGGTGTCCGGGGTCGCGGCGGGGCCGGCCACGCTGGCGGCGGTGTCGGTCGCGACCCGCCGCAGGTTCTGGGAGGTCGTCGTGGTCGGCGCGGCGAACTTCCTCGCCGCCCAGATCTACACCACGATCATCCCGCTGGAGGACAACGACCCGGTGATCACCACCTTGGTCAACCTCGCGGTCAACAGCGGGATGATGGGGTGGGGCCTCTACATCGGCTCGCGCCGCGAGGTCATCTGGAACCTCCGCACCCGCGCCGAGCGCGCCGAGCGCGAGCAGGAGCTGCGCGTCGCCCAGGCGCGCCTCACCGAGCGGGCCCAGATCGCCCGCGAGATGCACGACGTGCTGGCCCACCGCATCACCCAGGTGTCGATGCAAGCAGGGGCGCTCGCGTTCCGCGAGGACCTCGACAGCGACCGGCTGCGCGAGGGGCTGGGCCAGATCCAGGGCCAGGCCAACGACGCCCTCCACGAGCTCCGCGGCGTGCTCGGCGTGCTGCGCGAGGACGACCCCGGCCCACCCACGGCTCGGCCCCAGCCGACGTACGACGACGTCCCCGCACTCATCGACGAGGCGCGGTCCCTCGGCCTCGACGTCGCCTTCTCCGACGAGGTCGACCCGTCCACGACGGTGCCGGTCGTGACGGGTCGCACCGTCTACCGGATCGTGCAGGAGGGGATCACGAACGTGCGCAAGCACGCGCCCGGCTCGGTGCTGGCGATCCGATCGAGCGGCGACCCGAGCACCGGCATCAACGTCGTGCTGACCAACCCCTTGCGCGGCGCGCCCACCGGCGCGCCGGGTGCCGGTCTCGGCCTGGTCGGGCTGCGCGAGCGCGCCGAGCTGCGCGGCGGCCGTCTCGAGCAGCGCATCGACGGTTCGACGTTCGTTCTGGAGGCGTGGCTACCGTGGACCGCGTGATCCGCGTCCTGCTCGTCGACGACGACCCGCTGGTGCGCTCCGCGCTGTCGCTGATGCTGGGCGGGCAGGCCGACATCGACGTGGTCGGCGAGGCGGGCGACGGGCAGGCCGGCCTCGAGCTCGTCGAGGCCCTGCAGCCCGACGTCGTGCTGATGGACATCCGGATGCCGGTGCGGGACGGGCTCGAGGCGACCCGGCGCCTCCACAGCGGGCCGACCCCGCCCGCGGTCGTCGTGCTGACCACCTTCGATGCCGACGACCACGTGGTCAGCGCGGTGGCGGCGGGCGCCGACGGATTCCTGCTCAAGGACACCCCGCCAGGTGACATCGTCAGCGCGATCCGGACGGTGGCGGCGGGGGACGCGATGCTCTCGCCGTCGGCGACCCGGAGCCTGGTGTCGCGCCTGCGCAGCTCGGCGACGACCGAGCGCACGACGACCGCCGCCGACCGGCTGACGGTGCTGACCGACCGCGAGCTCGAGGTGGCGGTCTGTGTCGGCCGCGGGATGAGCAACTCCGAGATCGCTGCCGAGCTCTACCTCTCGATCCCGACGGTCAAGTCGCACGTCTCCCGCCTGCTCACCAAGCTCGGCAGCACGAACCGCGTGCAGGTGGCGATGGTCGTGCACGACGCCGGGCTGGTCTGAGCGGCCGCCCAGCCCGCGCGCTCAGACGTCGTACGTCGTCCCGGCGCGCGCCAGCTCGACCGGGCCGTCCCACTCCGCGACGGCCTCGGCCTCGGCGTCGGCGGGGTCGTGCCACGGAGGGATGTGGGTGAGCACCAGCCGCTCCACGCCGGCCTTGGCGGCGGTGCGGCCGCAGTCGGTGCCGGTCATGTGGAGGTCGGGCGGGTTGTCGTCGACGCTGCGGAACGACGCCTCGGC
>CAZDAO010000510.1:0-3307 GCA_964503015.1 uncultured Nocardioides sp.
GCGCGAGCTCGCCGACATCCTCCGCAGCCTCGACGTCACCGTGCTGATGGTGACCCACGACCTGCCCTACGCCCTCGAGCTGTGCCCGCGCAGCGTCGTGCTCAGCGAGGGAGTGGTGGTGGCCGACCGGCCGACGTTCGACGTGCTCACCGACGACGCGCTGATGGCGGCCCACCGGCTCGAGCTGCCGTGGGGCTTCGACCCCCGGCGCATTGATAGCCTTCCCGGGTGACCCAGGACATGCGCGCGCTCGAGCGCGAGATGGAGGAGACGCGCCAGCGACTGGCCGCGACCATCGACCAGCTCGCCTACCGTGCCCACCCCAAGACGATCGTCGGCCGCCAGGTGACCACGGTGAAGGCGCACTTCGTCGACCTCGACACCGGTGCCCCGCGCACCGACAACATCCTCAAGGCCGCCGGTGCCGTCGTCGGTGTCGTCGTGCTGTTCGCCGTCGTCCGCAAGGTCGCGAGCTGAGCACGGCGCCCGGGGGTGGGTCCGCCCCGATCAAGATGCTGCACGACCGCCTCCTCGTCGAGGTGGACAAGGAGGCGGGTGAGCGCCGGTCCACCGGCGGCATCGTCATCCCCGCGACCGCCGCGATGGGCGCCCGGCGGCTGGCCTGGTCGCGGGTGATCGCGGTCGGCCCGCACGCCCGGGCCGTGGAGGTGGGCGACCGCGTCCTGTTCGACCCCGAGGACAAGGCCGAGGTCGAGGTCCACGGCGAGGTCTACGTCGTCATGCGCGAGCGCGACGTCCACGCCGTCGCCGCCGAGCGCCTCGACGGCGGTTCCACCGGCCTCTACCTCTAGCCCCCCGACCAGCCAGGAGCGCCTGATGGCCTACCTCGTCAAGCAGTCCCACCGCGCCCCGGCCGTCACCGCGCCGGTCCCCGTCGACGAGTCGCTGCCGCGCGCGTGCGTCATCGGCGCCGGCTCCTCGGGCATCGCCGCCGCCAAGCAGCTCTACCTGGCCGGCATCCCGTTCGACTGCTTCGAGGCGGGCGGCGACATCGGGGGCACGTGGGTCTACCAGAACTCCAACGGCCGGTCGGCCTGCTACGACACCCTCGAGATCAACACCTCCTGCCCGCGGATGGCGTACTCCGACTTCCCGATGCCGGAGGACTACCCGCCCTACGCCCGCCACGACCAGGTCCGCGCCTACTTCGAGCAGTACGTCGACCACTTCGGGTTCCGCGACACCATCACCTTCCACACCACCGTCGAGCACGTCTCGCGCAGGGGCGACGGACGCTGGGACGTCCGGGTGAGCGGCCCCGACGGGACCGAGACCCGCACCTACGACGCGGTCCTGGTCGCCAACGGCCACCACTGGGACCCGCGCTGGCCCGAGCCGGCGTACCCCGGGCAGTTCGACGGTGAGCAGATCCACGCACACGACTACCGCACGGGCGACCAGCTCGAGGGACGCGACGTGGTGGTGGTGGGTGCCGGCAACTCCGCCATGGACATCGCGGTCGAGTCCTCCCGCCGCGCCCGTACGACGACGTGGTCGGTGCGCCGCACCGAGTGGGTGCTGCGCAAGTTCTTCCTCGGCAAGCCGAGCGACCAGGTCGCGCTGCCCGGGTGGCTGCCGTGGTGGGTCACCGCCGCTCGGCTGCGCCTCGGCGCGACCTACGCCGGCAGCCTGACGAAGTACGGTCTCCCGAAGCCCGCCCACCGGCCGGGCCAGTCGCACCCGGTGCAGTCGGAGCAGATCCGCGAGCAGCTGGCGGCCGGCGCCGTGACGGCGCGGCCGGGCATCGAGCGCCTCGACGGCGATCGGGTCGTCTTCGTCGACGGCACGAGCGCGCCCGCCGACCTCATCGTGTGGGCGACCGGCTACCGCGTCAGCTTCCCGTTCCTGGACCCCGACCTGGTCACGGTCGAGGACAACGACCTGCCGCTGTGGAAGCGCGTCGTCCACCCCGACCTGCCGGGCCTGTTCTTCATCGGGCTGCTGCAGCCCGTCGGCGCGGTCATGCCGCTCGCCGAGGCGCAGTCGGCGTGGATCGCCGAGATGCTGACAGGCGGCTACCTCCCGCCGTCCGACGCCGCGATCCGCCGCCAGATGAGAGCCGACCACGAGCGCGACACCCAGAAGTTCTACGCCTCGCCCCGCCACACCATGGAGGTCGACTTCGACCACTACCTCGGGGACCCCGGGCGCGAGCGCAAGCAGGGGCGCGAGCGCGCCGGTGCCGTACGGGCCCCGCTGGCTGCGGCGCCCACGGCGGCGCCGGTCCCGAGCGGCGGTGCGCGGGTGCGGCGTGCGCTGGCCGGACTCGTCCTGCGGGCGGCCCGGTGGAAGGCCGTGGGGGAGGTGCCCCAGCGCGGCGTGCTGGTCGGCGCACCCCACACGTCCAACTGGGACTGGGTGCTCACCTTGCTCCTCGCGTGGCGCTACGGCATCACGATCCGCCTGCTGGTCAAGCGGGAGCTGTTCGTGGGTCCGCTGGGCTGGCTGCTGCGCCGCACCGGCGCGGTGGAGCTCGACCGCAAGAACCCCGCCGCGACCATCAAGGACCTGCTCGTCGAGGCCGAGGGTGGCGATCCGTGGCTCATCGGGATCGCGGCCGAGGGCACCCGCTCGCGGGGGGAGTACTGGAAGTCCGGGTTCTACCGGATCGCCCAGCAGACGGGACTGCCCATCACCCTGGCCTACCTCGACGTGCCGTCGCGGACGGTGGGGTGGGGGCCGACGTTCCACCCGACCGGTGACGTCTCCGCCGACATGGACCTGCTGCGCGCGTTCTACGCCGACAAGACCGGCTTCAAGCCCGAGGGCTTCACCCCGCCCAGGCTGCGTGAGGAAGGCTGAACCCGGCGTCCCACCCTAGGGGTGGAGGCGATTACCCGGGGCGTCGCCCGAGGGCTAGGTTGGCGGTGCAACCGAAGGGAGCAAGCAATGGCATTTCTGCTGTGGATCCTTGCCGTCATCCTCGTGGTGTCCGGCATCGTCTCGCTGATCCGGGGCCAGATGCTCTGGGGCATCGTCCTGATCGTCGTCGGCCTGCTGGTCGGCCCGGGCGGAGTCAGCCTGTTCACGTAGGAGCGAACCGCACAACGCGAGGAGCCGGTCCCCGAGGGACCGGCTCCTCGATGTTTCCCGACCCGGGCCGCCGTGCTGGCGTGTCGAACGACCAGAACCGACGTGGTCCGCCGGCGGCAAGCGGGGGCGCTGGGCGTGCTGCGGACTTCTGGTCGTCCGACACGCCGCGGCGGCTCGGGTCTCGGGGCGGACCGGGTGCACGCAAACGCCGAGAGCCGGCCCCGAAGGACCGGCTCTCTGCCCTCGATGAGGA
>CAZDAO010000511.1:0-3306 GCA_964503015.1 uncultured Nocardioides sp.
GGCCGGATCCGGTCGGAGCAGCGGTTGCGGTCGCCCGAAATCTACGTCGAGTGCACAGTGATCCGCCAGGTCTACTCGTTGCGCGGGCTGATCCGCCCCGGCAACTCCGGCGGACCGATCCTCACCTCCGGCGGTGACGTCGCCGGGATGGTCTTCGCCGCCTCGGTCAGCGACCCCGACACGGGCTACGCGCTGACCGCCGCGCAGGTGTCGGAGTCCGCCGCGCGGGGGATCACCCAGGAGTCACCGGTCGACACCGGCACCTGCGTGCGCTGACCCGGACGGCTCTGGCCCACTGCCGCCGGGGCAGGGGCCAGAGAGTGAGGCAGGGCGGGTCAGAACACCAGACCGTCCCAGTGCGAGCTGCACGACAGGTAGCGGACCGCGCACCTGTTGTCCGATGTCGTGGACGGGACCACCACGGCTGCGCCGAGCGCGCGTCCCGCTGTGTCCGCCCACGCGACCAGCACGACCACGCGGTAGGGCCTCGTCCCGCCCGGCCCGGGCTGGACGGAGGTGTTGTTCCACGCCGGGGAGGCGTAGGAGCCTCCGCGAGCGACTGTCGCGAGGTGGCGCTGCTGCTGGATCTCGACCCACTGGCCGCTCTGGTTGGTGGTCTGGAGCGAGTACATCACCAGGACCGTCTGCGTGCCGGCGGAGGCGGGGCTCGCCTGGACGGTGACGCCCGCACTGGAGACGAACCGCTGGTAGTAGGCGAGCCCTTGCCCGTAATGGACGATCGAGTCGGTGGCCGTGATGAGGGGCCCGCGCATCCAGATCGAGCCGGGCGACCCCTGGCTGCTCGAGTAGCGGGCCGCAGACGCGGACGACGGCGTCAGGGCGACGAGCAGGGTCGCGGTGATGGCGACGACGATGCTCGCGAGACGACGGAACAACGGTGCGTGAAGCATGGGGTGCCTCCCTCAGAGTAGGTGGTGCGCTTCTCTGAGGAGCGTCGCGAGGCGGGCTTAAGGACGACTGAAGACCGCTGAATGACGCTGAAGGACGCTGACGGACGTCGAGGGAGCGGCTGGCCCTCAGGCCTTGCCCTTGAGCGCCTGCGGGATCTGCTTGCCCTGCTCGATCGCCCGCTCGGGCGCCTTGACCTGCTTGACCTGCTTGACCCCGATGAAGGCCAGCAGCGCGGCGATGAGGACGTAGAGCGCGAACACGATGAGGAAGGACCAGTGCAGGCCGAGGCCGGCCCAGTGGATGAAGTAGGCGATCGAGACCGACAGCATGATGATCGCGAGGAGGCCGAGGAACGCCGCTCCTGCGAAGAGACCGATGCCGACCCCGCCGTGCCTGACGCTGACCTTGAGCTCGCTCTTGGCGAGCGCGATCTCCTGGGAGATGAGGGTCGAGATGTCCCGCTGCGCGTCCATGACGAGCTTGCCGAGCGTCGGATCGCCGTGCTTGTTCGAGTCGGCCTCGACCGGTTCGTGTGCCATGCGCAGCAGTCCTTCGTCGTACGTCGTCGGGTGACGGCTGCGACCCTACCAACGCGACCCCCTAGACTTGGTCCTCAGGTGAGCCGGGAAGTCTGGTCGGCCCGCGGCGCGCAGCCGCGGTGATCGTTACCCCCGACCCCCCGGAAGGATGCGTCTGCGGTGGCTTCGCGTTCGCACAACCCGCACGACGACCCCAACCTCGCTGACGACCTGTGGGAGAAGGGTCCGGTCTACACGGCCAGCAACAAGCCGCTGGCCAGGCTCGTGGCACGCCCCGTGCGCGAGTTCCTCCGCGTCGAGTCGGCCGGCTCGGTGCTGCTGCTGGCTGCTGCCGCGCTCGCCCTCCTGTGGGCCAACAGCCCGTGGGCGTCGTCGTACGACACCCTCTGGCACACCCACCTCACCCTCGACGTCGGGCCGCTCCACCTCGACGAGTCGCTCCAGCACTGGGTCAACGACGCGTTGATGGTGATCTTCTTCTTCGTCGTCGGCCTGGAGATCAAGTACGAGCTGGTCAACGGCGACCTCCGCGACCCCCGGACGGCCGCGCTGCCGATCGTCGCCGCGATCGGCGGCATGGTCGTGCCGGCCGGGCTCTACCTCGCGCTCAACCCGCCGGGCAGCGACGGGGGATCGGGCTGGGGGATCCCGATGGCGACCGACATCGCCTTCGCGGTGGGCGTGCTCGGCATCCTCGGCCGGCGCATCCCGTCGGCGGCGAGGCTCTTCCTGCTCACGCTCGCGATCGTCGACGACATCGGCGCCATCCTCGTGATCGCGGTGTTCTACACCTCCGACCTCTCGCTGACCTGGCTCGCGATCGCCATCGGGCTGCTGGCCGCGATGGTCGTCGCCCGGATGCTGCGGGTCTGGGCGGTGGTGGTCTACGCCATCCTCGGCGTCGGGGTGTGGTTCGCGCTGCTCGAGTCGGGGGTGCACGCCACCCTGGCCGGGGTCGCCATCGGGTTGCTCACTCCGGCGGTGCCGCTGCTGCGCGAGGAGATCGCGCGCCAGCACGCCCGGGCGGCGCTGCGCGACAACGTGCTGGACCCCGACGAGCTGGCGCGGCAGCGCTTCCTGCTCAAGGAGTCGGTCTCGGTCGTGGAGAGGCTGCAGAGCACGCTGCACCCGGTCTCCTCCTACGTCGTGCTGCCGGTCTTCGCGCTCGCCAACGCGGGCGTCGAGCTGGGTGCCGTCGGCAAGGTGTTCACCGAGCCGGTGGGCCTCGGCATCGTGCTGGGCCTCGTCCTCGGCAAGCCGGTGGGCATCTTCCTGGCCTCGGTGCTCGCGGTCCGGCTCGGGCTGGGCCGGCTCCCGCACGACACCACGTGGCCGATGGTGCTCGGCCTCGGCGCGGTCGGCGGCATCGGCTTCACCGTGTCGCTCTTCATCGCCGGGCTGTCCTTCCCGGGTGCGGACCTGCTGACCGAGGAGGCAAAGATCGCGATCCTGCTGGCGTCGCTGATCGCGGCGGTGATCGGCGTGGTGGTGCTGCTCGCCGCCACGCGTCGCCACGGCGACGGCCAGGTCGACGACGGCCGGGTCGACGACGCGGACCGCTAGGCGGGATCGCCCAGCGGGAGGCGTACGACGAACCGGCACCCCGTGACCTCGTCAGGGGCGGTGCCGACGTTGGTCACCTCGACGCGCCCCCGGTGCGCCTCGACGATGCCCTTCACGATCGCGAGCCCCAGGCCAGCCCTAGCGGTCGGGTGCGGTTCGGCCGGTCCGGCCGGGTCGTCGGGAGTGCGGGCCTCCGCGCCCCGGAACGCCACGTCGAAGACCCGCTCGATGGTCCCCTCCTCGATGCCGCCGCACCCGTCGGCCACCGCGACCTCGACCTCGTCGCCGACCG
>CAZDAO010000512.1:0-3303 GCA_964503015.1 uncultured Nocardioides sp.
GTGGTCCGGCTGCATCGCGCTGCCCGCTGAGCGGCGTACGGCCGCGGTGTCGGACCGACCGGCCAGAATGACGAGGTGCCACGCCACTGGGTGCTCCACGTCGACATGGACCAGTTCCTCGTCGCCGTCGAGCTGCTGCGGCGCCCGGAGCTCGTCGGCAAGCCGGTCGTCGTGGGCGGCCGGGGCGACCCGACCGAGCGGGCGGTCGTCTCGACGGCGTCCTACGAGGCCCGCGCCCACGGCGTACGCAGCGGGCTGGCGCTCAGGATCGCGCGCCGGCGCTCGCCCGACGCGGTGTTCCTGCCGGTCGACTTCCCGGTCTACGAGGAGGCCTCGGCCCGGGTGATGGAGACGCTGAGGTCGGTGCCGGGTGCGGTCGTCGAGGTGCTCGGGTGGGACGAGGCCTTCGTCGGCCTCGAGACCGACGACCCGCTCGTCGCGGCGCGGTCGATCCAGGCAGCGGTGCTCGAGGCGACCGACCTGCACTGCTCGGTCGGCATCGGCGACACGCTCGTCCGGGCCAAGATCGCCACCGACTTCGGCAAGCCGCAGGGCACCTTCGTGCTGACCCGCGACAACTGGATGGAGGTGATGGGCCACCGTCCGACCACCGCGCTCTGGGGTGTGGGCACCAGGATCGGCAAGCGCCTCGAGGTCATCGGCATCCGCACCGTCGCCGACCTGGCGGGCGCCGCCGACGAAGCACTGGTCGCGGCCTTCGGGCCGTCCAACGGGCCGCACCTGGGCCGGCTCGGCCGCGGCGGTGGGCGTGCCCGTCCCGACGACACCCCGTGGGTGGCGCGGGCGCACGGCCGCGAGACGACCTACCAGTCCGACCTGACCACGGCCGAGGAGGTGCGCGACGCGCTGGTGGAGCTGGCCGCGAGGGTCGTCGACGACGTACGCAAGGAGCAGCGCGCCGTGCAGCGTGTGCACCTCAAGATCCGCTTCGCGCCGTTCTTCACCTTCACCCGCATCCGCAAGCTGCCCGAGCCGACCTACGACGTCGACGTCATCGCGCGTACGGCCTTCGAGCTCTACCTCGGCCTCGACGACCAGCGCCCGGTGCGGCTGCTCGGGGTGCGCGGGGAGATGGTGCCGCCGGAGGGTGGCTACTAGCCGGGCGGGCTCCGTGCTGACGGTTCATCAAGGTATGTCGGCGAACCCGCGCTTCCCGTGCGGAACTGACCGTGGGAAGTGACGGTTCGTCTGCATACCTTGATGAACCATCACCGTCACCCGCCGAGCAGCGACAGGCCCGCGGCCAGGGCGAAGCCCGCGACGGTGGCCAGTCCGGCCCAGTCCCTCGCCTTGTCCTTGGCCTCCGGCACCATCGAGTCGATCAGCATGGTGAGCAGCGCCCCGGCCGCGAAGCCGTCGACGAAGGCCTGCGCGTCGCTGGGGACCGCGTCGGCCAGCGCGGTGCCGGCCACCGTGGCCGCGGCGCAGCACGCCGCGACCGCCGACCACAGCCCGAGCACCGACCTGCGTGACCGGCCGGCCGCGCGCATGTCGGCTGCCGAGCCGATCGCCTCCGGCAGGTTGGAGGCGAAGATCGCGACGAGGAGCGCTGCGCTGACGCCGTGGCCCGAGGCGATGCCGATCCCCAGGACCGCCTGCTCCGGGATGCCGTCGAGGAAGGCCCCGACCGCGAGCGGCGCACCCGCCGACGATCCGCCCGACCGTCCACCCCACCGCTCGACGAGCCGGTCGGCGAGGAAGTACGTCAGGCCGCCGAGGCCGAGCCCGGCTGCGACGACGTACGCGGTGCCGATGCGCAGCCCCTCCTCGGCGAGCTCGAACGACACGCTGGCGATCAGCGCGCCCGCGCCGAAGCCCAGCACGAGCCCGACCAGCCGGCGGGGCCACGGCCGAACGAGCGCCAGGACCGCGCCGACCACCAGCGAGCTGGCGGCCAGCGCACCCCAGCCGAGGGACTCCAGCACCTCAGTCCACCCCCGCCATCAGCCGGTGGATCGGCTTCGAGACGAGCATCACCACCACGCCGGTCACGACCGACGCCAGGCCGACCCACACGAAGAACGGCGTCTCGGCCGTCTCGTCGTAGTAGCCCGCGAGCGTGCCGGCGAGCGCGGTGCCGAGGGCGATGGACAGGAAGTAGAGGGCCACCATCTGGGTGCGGAACTTCCTCGGCGCGAGCTTGGTCGTCGCGCTCAGCCCGACCGGCGAGATCAGCAGCTCGGCCAGCGTGAAGACCAGCAGGATGCCCACCAGGCCGAGCAGCGGCGCGGTGTTCTCACCACCGGGCATGGGCAGGAAGCAGAAGAACGCGACGCCCATCAGCGCCGTGCCGGCGCCGAACTTGAGCGGCGTCACGGGCTGCCGGTCGCCCAGCTTGGTCCACACCGCGGCGAAGACGCCCGCCAGCACGATGATGAAGACCGGGTTGATCGACTGCACCCACGAGACCGGCATCTCCCAGCCGAACAGGTCGCGGTCGAGGCGCTTGTCGGCGTAGAGGGTGACCACGGTGAACTGCTGCTGGTAGAGCGACCAGAAGACCACGTTGCAGACGAAGAGCGGGATGAAGGCGAAGATGCGGCTGCGCTCCACGCCGGTGACCTGCTTGTCGCCGAGGATCACCGCGAAGTAGGCGAGGGCCGCGACCGCGCTGATGGCGATCACGATGTTCGACAGCCGGTCGGCGGTGATCACCTGCGTCCACACGAGGACGGCGACCAGCGCCAGCGCGACCACCGCGACGGCGGCGTAGCGCGCGCCGCGGCCGGCCGGCAGCGGGTTGGCGACCTGGTGGGTCTCCTCCGGGAGTCGCCCGCGGAAGGCGGTGTACTGCGCGAGGCCGAGCGCCATGCCGACCGCGGCGAGGCCGAACCCCCAATGGAAGCCGACCTCCTTCTGCAGCAGGCCGGTCAGCAACGGGCCCATCAGCGCACCGATGTTGATGCCCATGTAGAACAGCGAGAAGCCGGCGTCGCGCCGGGTGTCGTGCTCGTCGTAGAGCGAGCCGACCAGCGACGTCGCGTTGGCCTTCACGCCACCCGAGCCCAGCGCGATCAGCACCAGGCCGACGCCGACGCCGGTCAGGCCCGGCAGCAGCGACAGCGCGACGTGGCCGAGCATGACGCACACGGCCGAGTAGAACAGCGTCCGCTCCGGGCCGATCAGCCGGTCGGCCAGCCACGCCCCGAGGATCGTGGACAGGTAGACCGCGCCGCCGTAGGCGCCGACGATGCCGGTCGCCACGCCCTCGTCGATGCCCAGGCCGCCGCGTGCGGCGGAGTAGTAGAGGTAGATGAGCAGGATGCCCTGCATGCCGTAGAA
>CAZDAO010000513.1:0-3297 GCA_964503015.1 uncultured Nocardioides sp.
GGCGCGACCGGCCGCCGCAAGGAGGCCGTGGCCCGCGTCCGCATCGTCCCGGGCACCGGCGAGTGGACGATCAACGGCCGCACGCTCGACAACTACTTCCCCAACAAGCTGCACCAGCAGATCGCGAACGAGCCGTTCGTGGAGCTGCAGCTCGAGGGTCGCTTCGACGTCATCGCCCGCATCCACGGCGGCGGCATCGCCGGTCAGGCCGGCGCCCTGCGCCTCGGCGTGGCCCGCGCGCTCAACGCCGTCGACGTGGAGGCCAACCGCCCGGCGCTCAAGAAGGCCGGCCTGCTCACCCGCGACGCCCGCGTCGTCGAGCGCAAGAAGGCCGGGCTCAAGAAGGCCCGCAAGGCCTCGCAGTTCTCGAAGCGCTGATTTCGGCGCCTGGCGGCGTTGTCGGCCCTCGACGGCCCGCTCCGCTCAAAGGCCGCCTTCGGGCCTCCGCCTTGCCAGGCATCCGAACTCAGCACTTCGAACCCGAGCGCTGAACAGCGTCACGAGGCCCGCACCGTCGTCCGACGGTGCGGGCCTCGTCGCACGTGCGGCCCTCGATGGCGGTGCAGCGGCCGCTGGCACGTAGGCTCCCGAGCCATGACGCGACTCTTCGGCACCGACGGCGTCCGCGGCCTGGCGAACGTCTCCCTCACGGCCGAGCTGGCCCTCGACCTCTCCGTCTGCGCGGCCCACGTGCTCGCCGACCGCGGCGAGTTCGAGGGGCACCGGCCCCTCGCCGTGGTGGGCCGAGACACCCGCATCTCGGGCCAGTTCCTCGAGGCCGCCGTGGTCGCCGGCCTCGCGTCGGCAGGCGTCGACGTGCTCCTGCTGGGGGTGCTGCCAACGCCGGGTGTCGCCTACATGACCGAGCGGCTCGGCGCCGACCTCGGCGTGATGCTCTCCGCCTCGCACAACCCCATGCCGGACAACGGCATCAAGTTCCTGGCCCGCGGGGGCCACAAGCTCGACGACGCGATCGAGATCGCCATCGAGCAGCGGATGGGCGAGCCGTGGGAGCGGCCCACCGGCGGCGACGTCGGACGGGTCCAGGTCTACGACTCCGCGGTGGAGCAGTACGCCGCCCACCTCGAGAGCACGATCACCCACCCGCTGGTGGGGCTCAAGGTCGTGCTCGACTGCGCCGAGGGCGCCGCCCACGCGGCCGGCCCGCGCGCGCTGGAGGACGCCGGCGCGACCGTCATCCCCATCCACGCCGACCCCGACGGCCTCAACATCAACGACAACTGCGGGTCCACGCACCTCGAGTCGCTCCAGGCCGCGGTGAAGGAGCACGGTGCCCACGCCGGCTTCGCCCTCGACGGCGACGCCGACCGGTGCCTGGCCGTCGACGCCGACGGCAACGTCGTCGACGGTGACCAGATCCTGGCGATCCTGTCCCTGTCGCTGCTGGAGCAGGGCCGCCTGGCCAAGGACACCGTCGTGGCGACCGTGATGAGCAACCTCGGCTTCGTCCAGGCGATGCGCGCCCACGACGTCGGCGTGCGCCAGACCAAGGTGGGCGACCGCTACGTCCTCGAGGCGATGAAGGTCTCCGGCTACAACCTCGGCGGTGAGCAGTCCGGGCACGTCATCCTCAGCGACCACGCGACCACCGGCGACGGCATCCTGACCACCCTCCACGTGATGGAGCGGATGGCCACGACCGGCAAGTCGCTGGCCGAGCTCGCGGCCGTGATGACCCGGCTGCCGCAGGTGCTGGTCAACGTCTCCGGCGTGGACAAGGCACGTGCCGACGAGGACGCCGTGCTCGCCGCCGCCGTCGCGGAGGAGGAGGCCGTCCTCGGCGACCGCGGACGCATCCTGCTGCGTCCCTCGGGCACCGAGCCCGTCGTGCGCGTGATGGTCGAGGCACCGAGCCACGACGAAGCGCAGGGCGTCGCGTCGCGTCTGGCCGGCGTCGTCAAGGCGCAGCTGGCGCTCTAGCCCTGTCCCTCGCGCAGGGCCGCGAGCCGCTCCGCGCCCCGCCGCGCGGCGTACGCCCGCTCGGGGACCGAGCACGCGTAGGCGCGACCGGCCTCCTCGAGGGAGGCGATCTCCGCGTCCAGGAGGGCGAGCTCGTCCGCGTCGCTCAGCACCCGGCGCTGCGCCTCGGCAGCACCGACCCCGACCGGCGCCTCCTCGAGCGCCCCCGCGGCCGCGTCCGCGGGCACGGCCTCGGCGTTCTCCAGGGCGGCGAGCGCGGTGCGCAGGGTGGACACGGTCTCGGCGTCGCGCGCCCTGCGGGCCTCGAGCAGCGCCGTACGCAGACGGGTGCGCAACGGGGAGTCGGTCGTCATGGTGCGAGCCTGCCAAGGTGCATCGCGGCCCGCACCCCGATTTCCTCGACCACCGCTCACCGCGTCATCGGATATCCGCATGACCCGGGCGGCGCGTCCCGCTACGGTCGCGCCGTGGTCGACATCGAGCAGCTCAACCCGCGCAACGAGGCGGCGCTGCGCGCCTGGTGGGAGGTCGGGCACGCCGCGACGGCACACCGCCCCGGCACGCCGTGGCCGGTGTGGGAGCAGAGCCGTCGCGCGCTGCCGGCCGAGAACCCGGAGCGGGCGGTCGCGCTGCTGGCAGCCATCGACGGCCGGGAGATGGTGGGCGCCGGCATGCTGGTGCGGCCGCTGAACGACAACGTGCACACGGCCACCGTGGACGCCTACGTGCGCCCGGACCGCACCCGGGAGGGAATCGGCACCGCCCTCGTGCGTGAGCTCGAGGTGATCGCCGCGGGTGACCGGCGGACGACCGTGCTGGGCGAGGCGTTCGTGCCCCCCGGGTCCAGCGGGACGGCGCCCGAGGCCTTCGCAGCCGCGGTCGGCTACGAGGTGGCGAGCCGTGAGGTGATCCGCGAGCTGTCCATGGCCGAGTTCCGTGCTCGGCGCGACGCGCTGGTCGCGGAGACGTCGCCGGCGTCGGGCTACCAGGTGCTCACCTTCGACACGGTGTGCCCCGAGGAGCACGTCGCGTCGTTCGGGCGCCTGCTGGGAATGCTGATGGGCGAGATCCCGCTCGGCGACCTCGACCTGGAGGACTCGGAGTGGACCGTGGACCGGATCCGCGCCGCCGAGCGGCGCCAGGTGGGCATCGGGCGGCACGTGCTCACCGCGATCGCCATCGGCGCGGACGGCTCGGTGGCGGGAGCCTCCGACGTCCGCGTCAACGACACCGACCCGACCACGGGCCAGGTCGGGATCACCCTGGTCGACCCCGCCCACCGCGGCCACCGGCTCGGGCTCGCGCTGAAGGTCGCCACCCACGACCTGGCCGTGGCGACGTACCCGGAGCTGGTCA
>CAZDAO010000514.1:0-3297 GCA_964503015.1 uncultured Nocardioides sp.
GGCGGTCGCCGGCTCGCTGGCCTCGCGCACCGAGGACCTCCAGACGACCTCGACGCCGCTGACGATGCTGATGCTGGTGATGTTCTTCGGCGGCCTGTCGCTCGACGGTCGTGCCCAGGTGATCGCGTCGTACGTCCCGCCGGTGTCGGCGGTCGTGATGCCCAAGCGCATCCTCGCCGGAGGCGTCGAGTGGTGGGAGCCCCTGCTGGCCCTGGGGCTGCTCGGCCTCTTCGCGGCGGTCACCGTCTGGATCGGCGAGCGGCTCTACCGCCGGGCCCTGCTGCAGACCGGCGGCCGGGTGAGCCTGCGACAGGCGTGGTCAGCCGCGGAGTGACGGCCGGGTCGGGTGCCGGCGCCAGGACCAGCCTCACAGCCAGCCGAGGAAGGTGCTGGCGCCGGCCACCACGACCCAGAACCGCAGCCCCCGGCCGAGAAGCCCGGTGACCAGGAAGATCCAGAAGTTCACCCGCAGGGTCCCGGCGAGCACGGCCGTGACGGCGTACGGCGGGAAGCCGGTGAACGCCGAGACGAAGAGCAGGCCCGCGGTGAACCACGGCCGGCCCTCCGCGCGGGCGTGCCACCGCTCGAGCGAGGCCTTGGCCTTGGGCTTCTCCAGCTGGCGGCGCACCCACGGTGCCCGCTCGACCTCCACGGCACCCCAGTACCAGAGGATCTTGCCGACCATCTGGCCGATCGTGGCGGCGACGACCAGCGCGACGGCGTGGTCGTGCTGCTGGGAGATGGTGACGGCGAGGATCGCCTCGATGTTGATCAGCGGCAGCAGCGCGGAGGCGACCGACGCCCCGAAGATGCTGGCGTAGACCCAGATCATGCGGCTCCGGGGACCGGGATCCCGATCTTCACCAGCCGGTGCAGCGACACGCACTTGAGCACGAGGAGGGCGCTCGCGATGGCGAGGCCGACCCACATCCACCCGGTGACCAGCAGGAGCACCGCGAAGAGTGCGCTGTTGACCGCCTTGGCGGGCTTGGACCAGTTCCACAGCCAGATCGTCCGGTCGACGACGAAGAAGTAGTTGGGGCTGCGCACGGGCCAGGCGAGGAAGGCGATCGACAGGAAGCAGTCGACGACCATGAACTCGGCGAGGTAGACGAACACGGCAGGGGACAGGTCGGGTTGGAGCCACGCGAGGCCGATGTAGAACGCCGCTGCGTTGAGCCGGTCGCACATGATGTCGAGGACGGCGCCGATGCGGGTCTCGCAGTCGCGCACGCGGGCGTAGAAGCCGTCGAGCATGTCGCCGACCCAGTAGACGACCAGTGCGGCCACGAGCAACGAGAGGCTCTCCTGGTGGGCGGCGAGCGCGGCCAGGACGACCGAGGCGATCGTGCGCACGGCCGTGATCACGGTCGCGCCGGTGAGGAGCCGCTCGTCGCGGACGCCGTAGCGGTCGTCGGGGTCGGTGACAGGCTCCGCCTTCACCGTGCCAGGCACCCCGCTCCCCACGGTGGGGAATCGTAGCGGGTCACGACCACAGATCCGGCCAGGCGTGGCCGAGCTCGATGACCAGGTCGCGCAGCAGCGGCAGGCTCACCCCGACCACGTTGTGGTGGTCGCCCTCGATCCCGGTGACGAACGCGCCGCCGAACCCGTCGATCGTGAAGGCGCCGGCCACGTGCAGCGGCTCGCCCGTGGCGACGTAGGCGTCCACCTCGGCGTCGCTGACGTCGGCGAAGTGGACGGTCGTGGACCCGGTGGCCGCGGCGACACGGCCCGTCGCCACGTCGCGCAGGCAGTGGCCGCTGTGCAGCACCGCGGACCGGCCGCGCATCGCGCGCCAGCGCGCCCGGGCCTCGTCGGGCTCGTGCGGCTTGCCGAGCGCCACGCCGTCGAGCTCGAGGACCGAGTCGCAGCCCAGCACGAGCGCGTCCGGAGGTACGTCGTCCCGGTCCGCGACCGCAGCGCACTTGAGCTCGGCCAGCTGCAGCGCCAGCTCGACCGGCGGCAGGCCGTCGAGCCGTGACTCGTCGACGCCGCTGACGATGACGAGCGGCTCGATCCCGGCCGCGCGGAGCGTGGCCAGCCGGGCCGGCGAGGCGGAGCCGAGGACGAGGGTCGTCACAGCCTGGACCCGCTCAGCGCGGCAGGCCGCTCGCGCGCCAGGCGCCCGGGCCGTGCCGGTGCGTGGTGCGTACGCCGCGCGCCGGGAGGTTCCAGGACGGGCGGGGCTTCGGCGAGGGGGCACCCGCCGCCGAGCCGAGCGCCGAGAAGACCGCCACCAGGGCGGCCACCTCCTCGGGCGTGGCGTCGGGGTTGATGACGCGGAGCAGGGGCTGCTGCGCCTGCTCGGCGCTGTCGACCGACGGGTCGTCGCTGGCCGTCACAGCGGGATGTTCCCGTGCTTCTTGGGCGGCAGCGTCTCGCGCTTGGTGCGCAGCAGCCGCAGGGCGCGGACGACTTCGATGCGGGTCTCGTGCGGCGTGATGACGGCGTCGACGTAGCCCCGCTCGGCGGCGATGTAGGGGTTGGCCAGCGTGGTCTCGTACTCCTCGATCAGCTCCGCCCGCCTGGCCTCGACGTCGCCGCCGGCGTCCGCGACCTTCTTCAGGGTCTTGCGGTGGAGGATGTTGGCGGCGCCCTGCGCACCCATGACCGCGATCTGCGCGGTCGGCCAGGCGAGGTTGATGTCGGCGCCGAGGTGCTTGGAGCCCATCACGTCGTAGGCGCCGCCGTAGGCCTTGCGGGTGATGACGGTGACCAGCGGGACGGTGGCCTCGGCGTAGGCGTAGATGAGCTTGGCGCCGCGGCGGATGATCCCGTCCCACTCCTGGTCGGTGCCGGGCAGGAAGCCGGGGACGTCGACGAAGGTCAGGACCGGGATGTTGAAGGCGTCGCAGAACCGCACGAAGCGGGCGGCCTTCTCCGAGGCGTCGATGTCGAGGGTGCCGGCGAACTGCATCGGCTGGTTGGCCACGACGCCGACCGACTGGCCCTCCACGCGGCCGAAGCCGACGATGATGTTGGGTGCGAAGAGCTCCTGGACCTCGAGGAACTCCTCGTCGTCGAGCACGGCGGTGATCACGTCGTGCATGTCGTAGGGCTGGTTCGCGCCGTCGGGGATGATCGTGTCGAGCGCCCGGTCGAGGTCGGTGACCTCCATGTCGGGCGCCTCGTCGTAGGCCGGCGCCGGGTCGAGGTTGTTCTGCGGGAGGTAGGACAGCATCGCCTTGACGTACTCGATGGCGTCCTCCTCGTCGGAGGCCATGTAGTGGGCGTTGCCGGACTTGGTGTTGTGGGTCCGGGCGCCGCCGAGGTCCTCCATCGTGACGTCCTCGC
>CAZDAO010000515.1:0-3296 GCA_964503015.1 uncultured Nocardioides sp.
CCCGTGCGTCGCGGCCCACCGGACCGCGGTCTGCACCTGGCCCGCGTCCTGCGCCCGGACGACGGCGGCCGGGGTGCCGGCACCGGTGTCCTTGGACCAGTCGAACCGGTAGTTCTCCACAGTGGCCGGGTCGGTGGCCACGACGCCGTCGGGCAGGTATCCGACGAGCTCGGCGAGGGCATCCATCCGCCCATCGAACCAGACCGGGGCGAGGTCGGCGCCCGGTCAGACGCTGGCGGTGGCCACCTCGTCGGCGTGCGCGATGTGCCCCAGCTCGCGCCAGACCAGGGCGAGGGTGATGCCCGCACCGGCGAAGGCGAACCACCACGGCGCGGTCAGTCCCCACTGCTGCGCGATCAGACCGCCGAGCAGCGAGCCGACGAGCATGCCGCCCATCACGCAGATCATGTAGACCGAGGACACCCGGCCCTGCAGCTCGGTCGGCACCGCCCGCTGCCGCACCGCGCTCGACAGCGTGCCCCATACGAAGGCGTACGCGCCGAAGAAGACCATCAGGCCCAGCGCGACGGCGTAGGTCGTCGTGAACGCCATCGCGAGGTGGAACACCACCTCGCACAGCAGCGCGGCCCGCATCAACGTCGCCAGCGGGACCCGCTTCTCGAGGCGACCGTAGGACACCGTGGCGACGAGCCCGCCGATCGCACCGGCCGTGGTGAGCAGGCCGAAGCCGGCAGCGTCGACGCCGACCCGTTCCTGGGCCCACAGCACGAGCACCGACCACGGGGCCGCCCACGTCACGTTGAAGGTCACGATCACCAGCGCGAGCGTGCGCACCGCCCGGTTGCCCAGCAGCCAGCGCATGCCCTCGACGATGTCCTGCCGGATGTGGGAGTCCACGTCCTCGCGCACGGCGCCGCGCGGCGTGCCGATCCGCGCGACCAGGACGACGCCCAGCGCCACGCAGACGGCCTGGACGGTGAAGGGCACGGCCATGCCGACCGCGAAGAGCACCGCGCCCAGCGCGGGACCCACGAGCTGGTTGGCGGTGATGAGGCCCGCCATGATGCGCGCGTTGGCGATGCCGAGGTCGGGCTTGGCGACCAGCATCGGGACGAGCGTCGAGGCGGTCGTGTCGGCGAACACCTCCGCGGTCCCCATCGCGAAGAGGGCGGCCAGCACGAGCCAGATGTTGACGTGCCCGGTCCACACGAAGGTGGTGAGCACGACCAGCACGCCCACCCGGACGGCGTTCATCGTCATGATGACCAGCCGGCGGTCGAGGCGATCGGCCAGCGCTCCGGCGACCAGGCCGAACAGCAGCCACGGGAGCTGCGAGGCCATCGCGGCGAGCGCGACCAGGACGGGGTTGCGGGTCTGCGAGGCGACCAGCAGCGGGCCGGCCGCCATCATCAGGCCGTCGCCGAGGTTGCTGGTCCACGAGCTGGCGACGAGCCAGCGGAAGCCGGTGCCGAGGCGCGTCGGGAAGACGGTCTCGATCAGGTGGCTCGTCCCGCGGGAGCCGCTCTGCGACCGTCTCGAAGGGCTCACAAGGTCGTGAGCCTAGGGCGCGCCGAGCTCGTGCGCACCGGGTTTGTCAGGCGGGCTGCAGGTCCTCGACCGTGCGCTCGTCGCGAGCGGCGGCGGCCAGCCGGTCGTTCTCGGCCTGCAGGCGGAGCACCAGTCTCTCCAGGTCCCCGACCCGGCGCCGGAGCCGACTGTTCTCGACGGCCAGGACGGAGGCGGACCGTACGTCGTTGTTCACATGACCCATCAGCGCTTTGGCCATGGGGAGCCTTTCCAGAAAGGTGGGGAGAAAGGGGGTTCGGGGCCGCGAAACGGCCATCTCCAAGAGTCGCACCCCGCCGGGGTCCGGTCAATGCCGCGGGGCGTGCGGGTCGGTCCTCACCGGGAGCGCGGTGGTCGCTGGCAGCGGGGGCAGAAGTACGACGACCGGTTCATGAAGGCGACCCGCCGGATCGGGGTCCCGCAACGCCGGCACGGCTCCCCCTCGCGCCCGTAGGCGTCGAGCGACCGGTCGAAGTAGCCCGACTCCCCGTTGACGTTGACGTAGAGCGCGTCGAAGGACGTGCCGCCCTGCGCGAGCGCCTCCCCCATCACCTCGCGCACGTGGCCGAGCAGCCCACGCAGCACCGGTCCGCTCAGCCGGTCACCCGGCCGCTCGCCGTGCAGCCGGGAGCGCCACAGCGCCTCGTCGGCGTAGATGTTGCCGACGCCGGAGATCAGCCCCTGGTCGAGCAGCAGCCGCTTGATCGCGGACGTGCGGCGGCGCGCCCGCCGCACGAACTCGGCGTCGTCGAACTCCGGGTCGATCGGGTCGCGCGCGATGTGCCGGATCTCGGTCGGCAGGGCGGCGCCGCCCGTGGAGACGGCGAGGCCGCCGAACATCCGCTGGTCGACGAACCGCATCTCCAACCGGGCGCCGTCGGGGGTCGTCAGCACGAAGCGCACCCGGAGGTGCCGCTCGTCGGGCGCCCCGGGCTCGTGCAGGAGCATCTGGCCACTCATGCCGAGGTGGCCGAGCAGGGCGTCTCCGTTGGCCAGCGCCAGCCAGAAGTACTTGCCGCGGCGCCGGACGGCGTCGACGCGCTGGCCCACGAGGGCGGCGACGAAGCCGGTCGAGCCGCGGTGGTCCCGGCGTACGGGCCGGGGGTGCAGCACGTCGACGGACTCGATGGTGCTGCCGAGGACGTGACGTTCGAGGCCGGCGCGGACGACCTCCACCTCAGGGAGCTCGGGCACGCTCAGACGTCGGCGTCGACGGGCGTCGCCGGCTCCGCGGGCTCCCCCGGCTCGACAGGCCGGCTGTGGGAGGCCTGGATCTCGCGGTAGGCCGTCTCGGCGGCGCCCTGCTCGGCCTCCTTCTTGGAGCGACCGGTGCCGTTGCCGAGGACCAGCTCGCCGACGCGGACGCGCGCGACGAAGGTCTTCATGTGGTCGGGGCCGTCGTCCTCGATGAGGTACTCCGGGACGCCGAGACCGATCTCGGCGGACAGCTCCTGCAGGGAGGTCTTCCAGTCGAGACCGGCGCCCATGGAGGCGGCGGCCTCCATCACCGGGTCGAAGAGCCGGTGGACGACCTTGGCGGCCTCGCCCATGCCGCCACTGAGGTGGATGGCACCGATGACCGCCTCGACGGTGTCGGACAGGATCGACGCCTTGTCGCGGCCGCCGGTGGTCTCCTCGCCACGCCCGAGCATGATGTGCCGGCCGAGGTCGATCTGGCGGGCCACCTCGGCCAGGGCGCGTGCGTTGACGACCGCGGCACGCAGCTTGGCCAGCCGCCCCTCGGAGAAGTCCGGGTGGGCGCGGTAGAG